>CAZSNJ010000001.1:0-31538 GCA_964608525.1 Candidatus Woesearchaeota archaeon
CGTGTGTTCTATAGGGAATAAAAACATAAAGATTTTGACAAAATAGTCTTCCCTATGACTATGGAGTTGAAATGATGGTTGTCATAGACAACATAATAATATAGGTGAAAGGAGGTTAATAAAATAAGAGATGAAATTAAACTTTAGAAAAATTTCGGCATTAGCGACTAGTGCTTTAATGACTGTATCTAGCGTAGGATTTGCTGCTGCAGCAAATTATCCACAACCTTTCGTTGTTGGAGGAACTGCAGATGTAGCAATTGTTTATGGTACTGGTAGTGGAGTATCTACTTTAGATATAATCCAAGCTGGAAATGTTCAAAGTAATTTACAATCAAATATGGGTTCTGCAGGTAGTTCGACAAGTGGATCTAGCGTTAGTGGAGAAGCTGTAGAATTATTTAGTGGAGGAACAAAAATCTATGTTAACGATAGTTTGAATACTGTTAAAAATGTATTAACAAAATCAAATCTTCCAACTGTTTTAAAGGAAGAGAGTTTTTCAGGAAATGTTGATGCGACAATAACTCAAACAATTGATATTGGGTCAAACCCAAGAATTAATTTTAAAAAACAACCAACATCTTCAGATGATCCTGATTATGGTTTGCAAATAAGTACAACTACTGCAAATTATATATATAATGCAACAGCTACTTTTAGTAAAGCAATAGCTTTTAATCATAGTGATTCAGAAGGTGAAGGCATAAGTTTATTTGGACAAACATTTACAGTTGGTTCTGCTACAGATGCAACTGACTTAGTATTATTGCAAAGCGCTGAAAAGTTGAGTTTAGATAGTGATAGTCCTGCACAAGATGTAACTATTGGTGGAAGTACTTATACTGTTGAATTAGTTTCAGCTTCAGATAGTGCAGCTACTGTTAAAGTAACAAATAGTGCAGGTGCTAGTGAAAGTAAAGAAATTAATGAAGCAGCGTCAAAAAAAGTTCAAGGTATTACAATTGCAGTTACAAATGCTGATGAAACAAACTTAAAATTATCAGCGTCAATTGTTGCTGGTTCTGAAAAAGTAACTTTAACTGATGGAAGTGAAGTAACTATTGGAGAAGATGATGCTATTATTGATGGTGCAACTGCACATTTTACAGGTGGAACAAGCAACTTAACTAAGTTAGTTGTAAGTGTTGTTGCTGCTGAATCTGATGAAGATGCAATAAAAGCTGGAGAAAGTTTTACTGACCCTGTTTTTAAAAGCTTTAAATTAGATTTTTCAGGATTAAATATTGCTGATGATTCAGCGACAAGAGAAACAATAAGTATTACAACTTCAGGTGATGATAAACTGGAAATAGAATTCACAGAACATCGTGGAACTGAACATAATTTTGTGTTTGCGAAGAATACAACAGGTAATTTTAAACTTATTCCAGATGATGATAACCATAATCTTACTGTTTTTGAAGATCAAATTATAAAACATAAGGATTTTGTTGTTGTTGGTAATGAAGATGAAGGTTACTTATTACAAGTATCTGCTTTAAACAATGCAACAACAGGAACAGCTAATGATCGTGCTAAATTCACAGATGTTTTTTCAGGTGATAGTTATGAAACAACATGGACTTCAGATGGTGAGGGTACAGTATCTGTCGGTGGAAAATCTTACTCTGTAACTATGACAGGAGATTCAAATAATGGGTCTTCAGATTATAATGTAAGAATTAATTACCCTGATAGTAGCGGTGCAGGAACTGGTGTTATGTTTCCAACAATACAAACTGCAAAAGGTGCAAGACTTGCATTTTACCAACCAACAAAAATAAATTTAAGTAATTGGGATGGTGGTGGAAATCTTATTACACAAATAGATTTACCCGATGGAGACGGTTATACAAGTATATCAGGGATTACTCCTAATGCTACTGTAGATATTGGTAATACTTGGAACTTTACTGCTGATTCAACTGTTTATCAATTAAACACCTCTTCTAATGCTTCTGTAAATTTTGAAAGTTTCACCTTCAAGATTGGACAACTTACATATAATATGTCTACTACTGGAAAGGTAAATGAAACACAAATAAATTTACATGACATTGCAGGAACAACTCCGATTAATGTACCTGCTGTAGTTATCTTTGAAGAAAAAGATGACAATAATGTTTATGAAGCATTAATTGTTAAGTTAGAGAATGGTGTTGATGCTGATGATGGTATTGGTGTAGATGATGTTGAAAGAACTTGGAGTAATGATAGTGGTAATTGGGAACATACTATGCCTGGAGATAGTAAAATCCAAAAGGATGGAGATCTTTGGGGAACTATTATAACAACAGATTCTTCTGATTCTGATCAGAAAAGTGCTGTAATTAGTTATCCTGATGAACAGGTATATGCTCAGTTATATATGGGCGAAGTATCTGCTTCAATAACTGCTGGATCAACGTCTTCTGCCTCTGCAACTCAACTTGGTGAAGTTCTTGTAAAAGATAGTGAAGTTAGCTCTGTAAGCACAAAAAACTTAGTAATTATTGGTGGAAGCTGTATTAATTCAGCTGCTGCAAGTGTACTAGGTGGAGCTAATTGTGGTGCTGCATTCACAGAATCAACTGGTGTAGGATCAGGACAATTCCTGATTAAAGGTGTTAGTGACTCAAGTGTTACTAGCAAATTAGCATTAGTTGTCGCTGGTTATGAAGCAACAGACACTGTAAACGCTGCTAAGTATTTAACTACTAAAACAGTTGATACAGCTAAAGAATACAAAGGAACTTCAGCAACAACTGCTGAAATGGTTGTAACAACTGCATAAGAATACAAACAATTTTTATTTATTTTTTTCTTTTTCTTTTTTTTAACACCTAGACGAAAGTCTCTTAACAATAATTTTTTATACTCAATTTAATAGATTAATCTATGAGAAAAATAATATCTAAACATGAAGAAAATAAAAACAAGAAAGTAAAACAATATGTTGTTGGAGGAATTCTTATATTTATTATGTTATTTAGCACCCTAGGATATTCATTTTTAGGAGGAACAGATAATAATGTTAAGAAAGTAATTTATAACAATCTTGAATTTGTAAATCAAAATAATCTTTGGTTTTTAAATAATGAATTTGTTTTTGAATATAATCCAAGACAAATAAATTTTAAAGAAATTCCAGAATTAAAAGATATAGATAATTATTATGGAAAACCATTATATATTTCTTCTAAAAATAAGGAAGCAGAATTAGAAATCTCAAGAAACCTTTATCAAATTGTTCAAAGAATACAATCTGCTTGTTTAATTAATAAAGAATGTACAGAAAACCTTCCTGAAAAAACTTGTGAAGATAACTTCATAATAATTGAAGAATCCAATAATACTCTAATAATTCAAGAAGATAATTGTGTAATTATTCAAAGTCCAAAAAAAGACTTACTAAAAACAACAGATGAATTCTTATTTAATATATTAAAAATAAAAGAATAAATCTTATAAACTCAAAAATAGAGGTATAATTATGAAAAAGAAACAAGACAAAGAATATGAAATCTTTAAAATAAAAAATAAAGGGAAAGAAAAAATAGTAAAAATTCATAGTAGTTCAGAAAAAAAACCAGCAACTAAAAAAGAAATTAAAGAAGAAAATAAAATATTAAGGAATATATTAATTGCAGTTATAATATTAGGGCTTATCTTTTTATCAATTTATTTAGCAATAACTTCCTCAAAAACTTTTGAATATATGGGTGTAGCTTTTGAAATAGAAGATTATTGTGATTCAGGACCATGTATAACTTTCTATAAAACTTCAATACCTGTAAAATATAGAGATGGTACAACTGGAAAATTAATTGATGCAGATTATAATATTCGTTTGAGAAATAATCCAAAGGACTTAGAAAATGTTCCAGTAAATGGAAAAATAGATTTTAGACAAAATATGGTTCTTGAAGTTACAACAGACAATCTTTTTTGTGATGGAGACTGGAATTTAGCAATTGGAAATCTTCAAAAACTAAATATCTTTGGAATAAATTTCTTAATAAAAAATAATAGTGAAATTTATGAACCTGAAAATGAATTTATGTTTATAAAAATACAACCAGAGAATACTACAAGCATAATTAAAACTGATAACAATAATTATAATTTAAATGTTAATAATTGTGAAATTCTAGAAGTTACAGAAAAATTAATTCTTGAAGCTTTTATTAAATTTAATGAATTAAATTAGTTTTTTTCTTCTTCAAAAGAATATAAATTATTAAAACTATTAAAGAAAATAATAAAAGAATTAATGTGATTAAACTCATGTTTGTACTTATCCAGGCAGAATTATTTCCAAAAAAATACCCTACATAAATTAAAATTAATGTCCAAATTCCTGCTCCAAGAGAAGTAAATAAAATGAATTTATAGATATTCATTTTTGAAAAACCAGCAGGAAGAGAAATTAATTGCCTAATTACTGGAATTAATCGTCCAACAAAAGTTGTTATTTCTCCGTGTTTTTTAAAATAATTGTCTGATTTTTTAAGTTTCTCTTTATTTATAAAAAGTATTTTACCATATTTAGATATTAATAAATCAATACTTGTTCGTCCAAGATATAATGCTAAAAAGAAATTAATTAGTGCTCCAACTAAACTACCAAGTAATCCTGCTAAAAAAACTAAAATAAAACTCATTTCTCCACTAGCAATTAATGCTCCTGCAGGAATTAAGATAATCTCACTTGGAAAAGGAAAAAAAGAACTTTCAATTACCATTCCAACAAATATTCCAAAATATCCTAATCCTTTTATGATTGATAATATTATCACTATAATTTGATAAAATAAGTCTATCATTTTTTAGAATATTTATATAAATATTTTATATCTGAATAAATAGGAATTTCTTTTATTTTAAATAATTTTACTTCTGTAAACCAAATTCCTATGACAAAAATAATACTTCCAAAATACCATAATAATTTATGGGTTACATCAAACCAAGGATATCCTAAAACAAAAGCAGATCCTAATAAAAATATTCTTAAGATATTTATTATTAAAAGAGCAATAAATGATAGTAAAATAATTTTCATTCTTTTTTTTATTTTAGGTGTTGATAAATTAAGAATTAATAAAAGATAATAAGCAGAACCAGCAATACATGCATTTACAAGTTCTATTGAAAATCTGCCGATCGTAATTATATTCCCAGATAAGGTTGCATCAAAAAACAAATTAAATAATAAATAAACAGGAAAAATTGTAAGTGGAGTAAAAATAAAATAAAATATCCATAAATTAGGAATAGCAACAAAAATTAAAATAAAATATCTAATAAATAAATTAGAAACATCTTTATTTTTCATGAGAATTAAAGAGGAAATGTATTTAAATAATTTAATATTCGTAAACTTATGAAGAAAAATCAAGTAGTTTTTATTGGAATAATAATTTTATTTTTAACACTTTTTAGTTTTTATTTTGACTCAATAATTGTAAATGGAATTTCATCTTTTAGAACTGCCTTTTTAGATGATTTTTTTATGGGAATTACAATTTTAAGTTCTAAATTAATAATCTTCCTTTTTTTAACAGCATTATTCATATCAAATTATAATAAAAGGAAATGGGTTCTTCCAATATGGTTTACACTTTTTTTATCTGCAGTTATTAGCTTTTTATTGAAATTCTCCATACAAAGACCAAGACCTTTTCAGTTAGGAATAGTGTCTTTATTGCCTCAACTTGAAAAAGCAAGTCACTTAATATGGAATTTTTCTTTTCCTTCATTTAGAGCAATGTTAGTATTTTGTGCAATCCCTTTTATTTCAAAAAAATACCCAAAATTCAAATATATCTGGATTACCTTTGCAATACTCGTTGCATTTTCTAGAGTTTATTTTGGATTACATTTCTTAAGTGATGTAATTGTTGGAGCATTAATTGGTTATTTAATAGGGGCAAGTGTAATAAAGAAAGAAAAAGAAAACAAGTTTTGGAGAAAAATTTATAATAAAATTTCTAAAAAATAATTAAAAGTTGTCCAATTGAGGAATAAATCTGCCAAAGAAAAAATTCATTAATTCTCTAAATGTAAAATAAGTAATCATTTTTTTTATTCTAATTCATATACTTCTTTTAGTTTTGAAACTGTTTCGCTAAATATAGATAACTCCTTAAATGAAGAACAATCTTCTAATTTATCAATTAATCCTTTAACTTCCTTTCTAGCATTATTAAATCCTCCTTCTACACCATGATTTTTTGCATGAATTAACATGTCAGCCATTACTTCAAAAGCTTTTAGACTACTGTATAATTTACAACAATCATTAATATCTTCTTCTGTATATTTTTCAATTGTCATTTTTTAAATATAAATTCATCTCTTTCCAATTCTTATAACCATAGAAATAATAGCGACTATTAAAATTACATTGATTATCCCAATTCCCCATAGATACTTATTGTCTCCAAAAGATCCTAAACCAAATCCTGACTTTTCAATTAAAACTGAAACAGGTTGTTTTGATATTACTTCATCTCCTGAAATAACTTCAACATTAAATAATTGATTCCCTAAGGCGTCTTGATCAACGTTAAACGTGAATGAAACATCTCTTGATTCTCCTGCACCTAAAACAACTGTATTCAAGTCTTGTGTAACAGAAGATGCCCAATTAGCATATCCTGTTGCTTTAACTATATAAGTTGTTAATTTATCTCCAGTATTACTAATGCTTGATTTTACAACTAATTCTTTTCCTGCTTTTGCGCTTGACTCAAGACTTGCAGAAACTAAAACTTCTGATGTGCTTGTAGATGTTGTTCCTCCACAACTTCCTTCTACTTTAAATGGAACATTAAATTCAGAGTCATCATTATTATCGTTTTCATAAACTTCATTGTCTTCATCATAAACCCAAAACTTAATAGTATGGAATTTTTCATCAGCATCTGCTGGAATTTCTACACTTGTAGAAAGTCTTTCATTTTCTAAAGAATCAACATCTCCTAAAGTCACATCTTGATTTATTCCTAATTCTTTATTATAAATAGTAACATAAACATCTTCCTGATCATCTTCACCAATATTCCAAACATCTGCTGTAATTTGCATTTCACTTCCACATGAAACTACTTCTGGAATATCTATATCATCAAGAATAACAAAGTCACTTTCAAGAGTTATTGTAATATCTTCCTTATTGTTAATACACTCTACACTTTCTCCAAGATCATCACTATAAGCTTTAACATATAAAACATAGCTCTCACCCATATCTGTATTTAAATCATCAGGGTCTACCTGAAAATCAACTGTTATTGTTTCCTTTTTTCCATCTTTAAGATTAAAACTACTTTCTTCATTATCAATTACCCATTTATCTTCTTTTGTACTATAAACTCCCCATTCAATTGTAACATCATCTATATCATCATTACCATCATTATCCACTCTGATATCAACTTCAATTTTATCAAGAGGATACCATTCATCATCATCTTCTCCAAATCCTTTAGTATTGTCAATATTTACCTTTCCAAAACTTAAATTTCCGCCTTGATCTCCTGATGAGCAATAGTTTTGATTATCAAATGTAAGTGTAACGCTTGTTGTATTAGTATCAGTAGAGTTTGATGCATTAGTTGCAGTAATTGTAATTGCTTTAGTATTTTTTTCTAAATTATATCCACTAGAGATTGCTGTTGTATTTACCTTAAATGTTGCTGTTTGAGTGCTTGTAATTGAAGTTGTATTTAATAATGAAAAAGTTATTGTGTTTCCATCTTCATCAGTAATTGTTGCAGTTGTTGGATAACTAAAATTAGAACTTATACTTGAATTTACTGTAAAAGTTGTAGAATTTGCTGATTTAGTAATAGTTGATGGAGAAGTTGGAGTAGAGATTGTAACTGCTGCAAAAGCAAAACCAATACATAAAATTAATATTAAAATACTTGTATTAAATAAATTAGATATTTTTCCTTCCATCTGTAGTCATTTAAGAATTAAGATCATTTATAAGGTTTTCTATCTTAAAATATATAGTTTAATTTTTAAAATTGTCAAAAGATTTATATAAGATTCTAGCCTAATTAGGGATATAAAAAATGGTTATAAAATCACAAGAAAATTCTCTTAGTGCCTGGGCTTTTTTAATAGGAGTTATACTTGCAGTAATAGGAGGAATAATAACAGGAAGTTATACTAATCCGATTATCTTAACAGTTATTATTGTTTTAGGATTAATTGTAGGGTATTTTGTTGCAGAAAAGGATGTTCAAACCTTTCTTTTTGCATCAGTTTCTTCAGTAATTGCAAGTTTTGCAGGAATTCAAGGACTTGCAACTAATGTTGCACTTACAGGAATTACAGTAAGCGGGGTAGAATTGGGTAAAATGATAATCTCTATTTTAATTGCTTTATTATTTTTATTTGTGCCTGCAACAATAATTGTTGCAATAAAAACAGTATTTTCTATTGCTAAAGTTTAGAAAATAATCTTAAACTAAGTTGCCCCAGGAATTATTATTTTTAAAGAAGACAACATATAATAATCAACACCATTTAGCATGTGTATATATTTTTTATGAACTGGTAAGTCACCAAGACTTTTAACTTCCCTAAAATCCTTAATCATTGTTCTCATACCTTCATCAATATCAACCCATTTTCCTAAATAATGATGAATTTCACGAAAATTAGTTATTGATTCATAAACACCATCATCTCTAAAATGTTGTGTTATAGATCCTTTTTTATTATTACTATCTATATATGTTGTTAAATAGAAAATTTCGGATTTATTTAAACCAACACCATTTAAAGGCCTTCCTGCATCAAATTGTGCCATTTCAATAGGTGTTAAATTTTTAAATAATTCTTCTTGATTTTCAAACAAAATTGCTTTAAGCTCATTATTCATATCCTCTTCAGTTCTTAGTAGAAGATTTACATTTTTCATAACATAAGGTTTATTACTTTCAAGAATGACTTGACCATCTTTGATTATAGCTTTTGGTCTTGTTACATATCCAATCCTTTTTGTTTTAATTTGTAAAGTTTCCATAAAATCACAATTATCTTTAGATATATAATGTTTTCTCTTCTTTAATATCTAATTTTATTTAAATTAATTATATTAGTATTCATATCTAATCTAGGACATGCAGTGTTTACCCATGAATCTATCTGAAAGTTCTCAAATTCATTTTGATTAATATTATTACTAATAAATAAATAGGATTCTTTATTTTCTAAATTCTTTTTGAAATTTAATGCTTTTTTTAGATTTTCTTGACCATATTTTGATGAAACTATTATTCCTATTCTCTCTGCATTAAGAAATTTAACATATGCTGCTTTTTGTCTTTTTTTTAATATTTCTACTTCTTTAGATGAAACTTTTTCTAAATTATTATTTTCTAGTATATAAGCAGGAAGTTTTGTTTCATATACGAGAGATATTCCATGAAATTTCCCATCAGTTATTAATAGTATTGCTTTTGTATCTCTCGAAAACTTTGGTATAGTGCATCCAAGAATCTGTGTTAATTTTGTTATTTTATGTTTTTTAAGAAGAATATTTTTTATTTTAATTGCATTATCTTTATACTGTATGGAATAAACAATTGCTATATTTTTAGGTAATCTTTTTGAAATTTTTTCTATTTTTAATTTATCTATTTCTACTTTTACTTTTGCTAGAATAAATAATGTTTTCATATTTAAAAAGAGAATTATTAGATTATAAAGTTTTGTAGAATATATTACCTTTCAATTTTTAAATATTGAACAGCATGAAAATAATCCTTAGTTAAACTCATTGCAGAATTATCTCCTAATAAATATGCATTTGCCCATGGATAATCTCTTCTTGCAATTTCTTCAATCTTAGAAGGAGGTACTTCATTACAATTGCCATCTTCAATAACTTGAAGAGAACTTTGACAGAGAAGTTGAACTAAATGTCCATCCCAATTAACAAGTTGTCCATTAGGATTAATTGCAAGTTTTTGTAATTCCATTTTATTCTAAGAAAAAATTAGTTTAAAAAAATATATGTAATAGAAATTATAATTTATACAAACCTTTCCTTATCTTCTTTCTTTGGTTTTTCAGCTTGTTTATTAATTTTTGCAAAAGAAGGTGTAACAACTACTATATCTTCTAAAAATCCTGCAATACTTCCCTCAATTGCATCTGTTGTTTTTTTAATCTTAGATATTGCCCTTTTTAATTCAATAGAATCTCTCTTTCTTAATGTCTTAATGTCAATAACTGCAATTGTATATCCATCTCTTAAAGCGCTAAGAATATCATTTACATCTTCATATTGCTTTAACACAAAAAGTTTTACAATAACTTTTTTATCTTTTTTTTCTTGACCTAAATCAATTTCTAAATAATCCTCATCACCAGAATCACCATTTATTGAATCTGAAAAGATTTTTTTTATTTTATTTAATACCATATTAAATTTACAATCGAGATATTTATAAATATTTCTGTGATTTATTAGGGGTTTACTTTTTAGTCTGCTTCATAAACTCTTCTCTTAATGTTTCTAATTGTTTTGTCAAATGACTTTCCTGTTTTTCAATTGTCTTTAATCTTAGATCTAATATCTTTTCTTTTTCTACAAGTTCTTTTTTTACATTAGATTTGTCTGTTTTAATCATTAATTGCCCAACAATTTTGAAAACTTCTTCTCCTGATTTTTCTATTTCTTTTAATGCTGCAGAGTTTTCAGATGATTCCATTTGAAAAGCTTGTTTTTGTAAAAGAGAGTTTTGAAGATTCTGCTCTAACATTTGCATTTCTTGAATTTTTTTATCTTGATTTTCCATTTTATTCAGCTTTTACTTTTTTTAATTTAGTTCTAGGTTTAAAAAATATCTTTCCTCCACAATGAGGACAGACAAATCTTTTATCAAGAGCACTAGCATTAATCTTTTTCTCGCACTTAAAGCATTTGTATGATTGCATTTTATTATAAATAATATGTATTTGACGCGAATTTTTTATTACATCTTGAGCATTTCCAAATCCCTTTCGAGAGTCTTTTTACTCCAAGTTTCTCACAAAAAGGACATTTTTGTTTTACTCTTTGTTTTGTTTCAACATTTACGAGTCTTGCTCTTACGGTTTTTCCATATCTTGATCCAAATCTTCCTGCTGATTTAGATTTTTTTGATTTTGATGTCATTTTTGTAAGCCAATATAGATTATAAATTTATTGTAAAAGTCGTTTTTAAACGTTCTGTTTGTATGACCTTATTGCTTCTACAAGTTTTTTCTTTTTTATTGGATGTTTTAAATCAATTAGCTTATTAAATCTTATTAAGTTTTCTTTTCTAAAAATTTTTAATCTATATGAGATGTTATCTTTATACTTTATAGTATAAATCTTGTTAGTAATATTAAAATTCTCTAAAACTTTGGAAATCTCTTTTAATCCTCTTAAATTAATAGAGTCAATTGCAATAAATCTATCATACTTCCTATTTTGAATAGTACCATCACAATCTACAAAAGTTCCAAGCCAAATTCTTTTTTGTCTTTTATTTATATTTTGAGGTAGTTCCCAATTACGTGTAGAAATATCTCCTAAATTTAATAGTCCTTTGGCAAGTATCTGACTTCTTAAATCTACTTCAGATCTTCTTTTAATATATCTTACATAGGTTAGATGAGGACAAGCTTTTTTAACAGCATTGATATAATCATTAATTAACTCTTCATTCTGATTATAAAATCTTACTCTACTAAATCTCTTTCTAACTCTAAAACTATTACCCCTAGTCTCTTTACAATTCCAAAAACCAATTAATCCATCAGAAGCAATATAAGCATGAATCTTAATCAAACAATCTTTTTTATTCATCTTAGAAACTCAAAATGGGGTTACTGGGATTTGAACCCAGATCGCGAACTCCCAAAGCTCGAAGCTTACCAAGTTGGCCCATAACCCCCTATTAAATTTAATTGATTTTGTATTCTTAAAGTTTGTGAATTTCATTTTTTAGCAATACCCCTAAAATTAATACATAATTACAATAAGAATAAAAATTTTATAAAGCTATTTCTTCTTTGCTTCTTTCTTTGGCTCTTCTTTTTTATCTTCTTCAGTTTTTTCTTCTTTAGTTGTTTCTTCTTTCTTTTCAGCTTCAGCTTCTTTTTCAGCTTGTTCTTGTTTAGCTATTTTTTCTTGTTCAGCTTTTAAATCTCCAAAATATTTGTCTAATTCTGCTTTCTTCTCTTTTAGAGTTTCTGTTTTTTCATCAAGTATCTCTTTATCATATCGTCCTTCATCTATATCCTGTTCAATTTCAGATGCTTCTTTATTTTCAATTAAAACACCTAGACTAACACAAGTTCCTACAATTGTTTTAACAGCTGATTTTAAGTCTTTACAAAGCATATTTGGAAGTTTTGTTTTTGCAATAGAAATTATTTGTTCAATTGACGCATTTGCTACTTTTGTTTTATTTTGCATGCCAGAACCTTTTTCAATTCCCAACTCTCTTTTTACTAATTCTGAAACTGGTGGAGAAAATACCATAACTTCAAATTCTTTTGTTCCAGTATCTACATCTAACTCTACAGGAACTTTTAATCCATTGAAGTTTTTTGTTGCTTCATTTATTTTTTCTATAATTTGGTTAACATTAATTCCTAAAGGGCCAATTTTCTGGCTTAAAGCAGGACCTGGTTTCATACTTCCGCCTTCAACTAATAATTTAATTTGCATGTTGGCCTCCAAATTCAAGTTGAGATTTAATTATTAATTTTTGCTTATTCATCATCTTCGTCCTCATCTCTTCTGATAACTTTAACATTATCTAATTTAATTGTAACAGGTAATGGAACAACTGCTCCAAGCAAACTTATTACTAATTCTTCTTTTTGTTTATCTACTCTTAAAACTTTTGCTTTTTCTTTCTTGAAAGGTTCTGAAATCATCTCAACAATATCTCCTTCCTTTATTGAAACAGTAGCAATTGAAGGTTCAACCATATTTTTTATTTCTTCATACTTAATTGTTTTTCCAATAATTCCTTTTACATATGGTAAATTAAATACTGCTTCTTCTGCTGATTCCCTATCTTCTGCTTCTAACAAAATATATCCTCTCATCCCATGAGGTCTTGATACTGAAAATACATTAAGTTTCTTTTTTTCTGCTCTTTCAGAAATCATATCTACTGCTTTTTCTTCTTTGTTTGTTATAACTTTTATTATAAAAATCATTTTAGCTCCGCTAGACCTTAATATCTAAGGAATAGTAATATTATTTAAAATTTAGGGTTTATAAATTTTCCCTAAACAAATGCTTTCATAACTGTTGAAATTAAAAACCCCAAAAGACCAAGTACTGCAATTCCTACTGCTGACACTTTTGTAATTGTTTCAAATTCTTTTCTTGTTGGTTTTTTTAAAATAAGCCATACTCTTTTACATTTAAGAGAAAACGATTTTGTCTGATTCCATAATTCCATATTTTTATTAGAAATAAAGAGTTTTTAAAACTTAAGTATGTCTTTCACCAAGGATGAGGCGTGTTATCTTTAGTTGATTCTATTGCATCATGTACTAAGAAATCAAGATGTTTGATATTTGTTTTATCATAAACTCCAATGATTCCTTCCCTACATTCATCACTATAAGTAGTATATGGGCTTCTTTTTTTACCAATTTTAATATCTTTCCAACATCTATAAGACCATAACTCTTTCTCAAGATTTATACTAAAATCCTTATCATCTATATCACTAATCTCTTTAACATTTGTCCAACAATTATTTACTGCATATGTAAGCACAACTAAGTTTTCTTCTTTTATTTCATCCATTTCTAACCCCCTTAATCAGAGGAAGTATTTCATCAAACCAATAATTCGCTTTAAAAATCTTTTTAACAGTGATTTTTTGTGCTTCATAAAATTCTTTTGGTTTAAGAATAGAACTTTCATGAAAATCTATATTGCCATATCTAAGACTATCAGTATTGAACAAAATTGTTTTAGATCTATTAATTTCCCAATAAGAGTCTCTAGTTGGCAATTCTCCACCACCCCATCTCAAATCTCCAAGTTCATAAATTCTCATTAGTTGTAAATAAGCTTTTTTAGTTGGAACATGAACGCCTGTTTCACCCAAAGGTATCAATTTAATGAATGGTTTTTTTTATTTCATAGAAACTTTGCAATTTACATTCAAAACCTTGTTTTCTAATTTCTTTAAAAGTTTCATCATTTACATTAAAACTTTCGCTGAGAAAATTTGGTCCGATACATTTCATGAAATTAATCTAATTTTTTCATTTATAAAGACTTATATGCTATTTTCTAGAAAACAAAAATTTGCAAAGCAAATTTTATTCAAAAAATTCAATCCCTAATTCATCCTCAATTTCTTTATGTTTTATACTTTCTATAGATTCACCATGACCTAAAATTTGAGCACTTTTTACACCTGTTACAATTAATAAAACCCTTATTGATTTTTCCATATCTGGTGAAATTTGTGCTCCCCAAATTAATTTTGCATCAGGACTTAATCTACTACCTAAAGTTTCTATTATTAATTTACATTCATCTAAGCTCATATCATCTCCTCCAACAATATTTACAAGTGCACCTGTTGCATTTGAAATATCAACATCTAGCAAGGGATTTTGAATTGCTTTTTCCACAGCTTCCATTGCTCTTTGTTCTGTATCTGATTCACCCATTCCTATTAATGAAACTCCTCCATCAACCATAACTGTTCTTATGTCTGCAAAATCAAGATTTACGAGACCTGATGTTGTTACAAGCTCTGTTGTTCCTTTAACAGCATTTGTGAGTATTTCATCAGCTATTTTAAATGCAGTATGTAATGGCAATTCAGGTGCAAGTTCTAAAAGTTTATCATTTGGGATCACAATTAATGTATCCACACTTGCTTCCATTCTTTCTAAACCATCCATTGCATTTTCTATTCTTTTTCTTCCTTCAATTGTGAATGGAAGTGTTACAACTCCAATTGTTAAAGCATTTTGTTTTTTTGCTAAACTTGCAACAACTGGTGCTGCTCCTGTTCCTGTTCCTCCACCTAAGCCGCAAGTAATAAAAATCATATCACTTCCTGAAAGTTTCTTTTTAATTTCTGATTCAGATTCTTTTGCTGCTTCTTGACCAACTTTTGGATTACTTCCTGCGCCTAACCCTTGAGTTAATTCTCGTCCAATAAGAATTTTTTGATCTGCATTAACATATAATAAATCTTGAGCATCAGTGTTTATTGCTATTAATTCTCCTCCTTTAATTCCTATTTCTTTCATTCTTCCTAAAGAATTACCACCTCCCCCTCCAACACCAACAACCTTTATTTTTGCAGATTGTTTTTTTAAGAGTTCTTCTAATTCTTTATCAATTTCTCTTACCTCAGGAGATAAACCAGAAGTTATTGAATCTATTTCTCTTTGATTAGAATCATCCCTATTTACCCTATATAAATCATCCATATTTGGGGGAATTAATTAGTGTTTATAAGAATTATTGTGGTAATATTGCTTCTTTTTTATCTTCTTTTTTCTCAGTAATCTCTTTAACATCTAACTCTAAGTCTAATGTATTTTGGAATTTTTCCTTAAATAACTCAATAAATTTAGTCATTCCTTTTTCTGCTTCAATTATTAATTTTTTTTCTTTTATCTCAAACTTTAATTCTTTTTTAAATAAAAAATCAATTAAAGATTTTACTTTTTCATTCATATCTTCTATTTTCTTTAAAACTTTTACATTATATATTACTACTTTTCCAGCAATTGGATTATTAAAATCAACAATTATTCTTCCTCCAGAAACAGTTAGTATTTTTGCAATTCTTCCATCAAAATTAAACATTGCACCAGCAACAGGATTTATTTTTTGTTCTCTAAATACTTTCATTGGCATTAATCTAACTAATTTAGAATCCCTATTTCCAAAAGCATCAGTTGGAGATAACTCAATTTCGTATTTTTTTCCAACTTCCTTTCCAATCAAAAACTTATCTACTCCTTTAATAAACATTTCTTCGCCTAAACCAAAAACAAATGGTTTTGGATTAATATCCTTATTTATCTTTTCTAAATCTTCCTTTATGTTTGAATCAAATACCTCTCCACCTTTAACTCTTCCTGTAAATTCTATTTCAATAAAATCTTTTTTTTGTAGTTTCATCTTATTAAACTTTTTAATTAAAAACGTTTATAAATCTATTTTTTTTCCTCTTATAATGGTTTTAAAGATAATTAATGCAACAGAGGTAAAAGTAGGTACAAATATTATTGTTGATGGAGTTCCTTGTGCTGTTAAAAGTATTGATATTAGCAAAACAGGCAAACATGGACATTCAAAATGTAGAATAGAAGCTGTGGGAATTATTAATAGACAAAAAAAAGTCTTTGTTGTTCCAGGGCATGATAGATTAGAGGTTCCAATGGTTGAAAAAAGAAAGGGACAAGTTTTATCAATTGGAGATAATGTGAGTATTATGGATTCAGAAAGTTTTGAAACATTAGATGTTCCTTGTAATGACGAAATAAAATCAGAACTAGAAGAAAATTCAAATATAGAATATTGGAATGTTGAAGGAGAAAATATGGTAAAGAGAAAATTATAAAATGGAAAATAAATTAGAATTATCAACAAAAGTTCCTTATGAATTAGTCTTTGAAGAAGGTATGGAAATTCCTGTAGCTTACATAGATGAGACAGAATTAATGGATAGAGAGATGTATGAATTCGCTGAAAGAATTAAGAAAGGACTTATAAGAACTATAGAAATTACTAAAGACCATATTAAACTTGATGGGGAGAAGATAAGAACAAAAACTGATGATAATAGAATAGTTGCAGAACATTTCTATAGAAAAAATAGTGGAATAAATTCTACAAAATACTCAGATCTCCATAAAAAATTAAAGAAATTGAAATTATAAAATGGCAAAAATACCAGAAGCACAAAATAGACTTTTTAAGAATGTTTTTGTTTGCAAAAAATGTCAAAGCAAAATGAAAGCAAAACCAATTCAAATCCTTGAAGGCAAAGTTAAATGTAGAAAGTGTGGAAAAAATGCATTTAGGCCTATAAAGAAAAAATGAGCTTTATAATTTATGATATCGCGTTCTTAATTTTATTTATAATTTTTGTTAGTATTTTTCTTTATCATAATAAAAAAAACATAAAAAAAGAAGGGCCTTTTTTATTGTATAAAACAAGTTGGGGAATAAAATTAATTAATTATGTTGGGGAAAAATATAAAAAAACAATTAAATTTTTGAGTTATTTTTCTATTAGTCTAGGATATGTTTTAATGGCGACAATGATGTTTTTAATAATCCAAACTATTTATCTTTATTTAACAACCAATATATCAACAGTAATAAAAGCTCCACCAGTAATGCCATTGATTCCTTATTTTCCTAGATTATTTGGTGTTGAAAGTTTCTTTCCTCCATTCTTTTTTGCATATTTTATAATATCTATTGCAATTATTTTAACAGTTCATGAATTTACTCATGGAATTTTTGCTAGGCGTTATAATCTTAAAATAAAAAGTACAGGATTTGCATTCTTAAGATATTTTCCAGCTCTTTTTGGAGCATTTGTAGAACCAGATGAAAAACAAATGAATAAATCAAATAATTTTGAACAAAAAAGTATTCTTTCTGCAGGAGTTTTTGCAAACACAATAACAGCTATTTTATTTTATATAATTTTCTTTTGGTTTTTTACTTTTGCATTTACTCCTTCAGGGATAATTTTCAATGATTATCAATATTCAATTGTAGAAATTTCAAGTATTTCTATGATAAATGGGATTTCATTAAATAATTTTTCTCAAGAAAATATTGTAAATTTAATAAATAAAACTGGATCTAATGAAATTAAGGTAAATGGAAAAAATTATGTTGGAATAAAGGGTTTTCCAATAGATAACAATGAACAAGTTGCATTATATGATGATTCTCCTGCAATAAATGCTAAATTAAATGGGGCAATAATTGCAATAAATAATGAAAAAATTGATAGTTTGGAGGATTTTAGACACGAATTATCAAAATATTCTCCTGGAGAAAAAATAACAATAAAAACAAAAACAGATATTGAAGAAAACTATGAAATTGTTCTTGGAGAAAATCCTCAAGAAGAAAATTTGTCTTTTCTTGGAGTTGCATTTATTGAACGAAAAAGAACTGGAATAACTGGAAAATTATTTACTGCATTCTCTTCTTTTAAAAAACCTAATATTTATTATGAACCAAAATCAAATTCAAGCATATTTATTAAGGATTTATTGTGGTGGATAATAGTGATTAATATCTTGGTTGCATTATTTAATATGATGCCTTTAGGATTTCTGGATGGAGGGAGATTTTTCTATTTAACTATCTTGGGAATAACTAAAAGTGAAAAAATGGCCAAAAAATCTTTTGCATTTTTAACATATTTTATCCTATTTTTATTTATCCTCTTAATGATTAAGTGGGCTCTTAGTTTTTGGTAAAGTTTAAATTCATTATATTAATCTTATTTCTATGAAACTCAATAATCAAATAATTAAACAATTAAAAAAAGAAGGTTATAGAATAGTTGGAAATCATAGCGCAGTAAAAATATGCAGATGGACAAAGAAATCATTAAGAAATGAAGGAGAATGTTATAAATCACAATTCTATGGTATAAATACAAATAGGTGTTGTCAAATTAGTTGTAGTTTACTAAATTGTCAAAATAAGTGCATTCATTGTTGGAGAGATCTAAAATACACATGTTCTGATGAAATTAAAAATCCTGATTCTATAAATTCAATAATTGAAGGATGTATCAAAGAACAAAGAAAATTACTAGAAGGTTTTAAAATACTTCCAGAAACAAAACATAAAACATTAAGCAAAGTTAATATGAAAAAATGGCAAGAAGCACAATTACCAACTCAATTTGCAATAAGCTTAACAGGAGAAGGAACATTATATTCAAAAATTGGAGAATTAATTTCAGAATTAAGGAAAAGAGGTAATACAAGTTTTCTTGTAACTAATGGGTTATATCCTGAGAAGATTAAAGAATTAGAAAAGAAAAAACAATTACCTACTCAGCTTTATGTTTCTGTTAATAGTCCTAATAAAAAAATTTATAATGAATTTCATAGAAGTTCTAAAAAAAATGCTTGGGAAAAATTAAATGAAACTTTAAAATTAATATCTAAACTTAAAAGCAAAACTAGAACTGTCATAAGACTAAATCTTGTTAGAGAGTTAAATATGAATGAAAAATATATTAAAGAATATGCTAAATTAATAAAAAAAGCAACTCCATTATTTTTAGAATTAAAAGGATATATGGCAGTAGGTCATGCAAGAGAAAGATTAGGATATGAAAGAATGCCAACAGATAAAGAAATGGAAGATTTTGCAAAGAAAATCTCAAAAGAAACAGGTCTTAAAATTTTAGATAAACATGAATTTTCAAGAGTATTAGTTTTAGGAAAAAACAAGAAGGATTTGAAAATTAAGAAAAAGGAGATATAATTAATATATTCTCTAATATAATAATCTTTATAAATGATAAATAGTGAATTGTTATGTTAAAATGGTAAAAAATAATATAACAAGAAATGACTTCTTTAAGGCAGGAAGGAGAGGATTAGTTGCAGTACTAGGAGGAATAGTTTCACTTAGATGTGCAATGACTGAAAAAGCATATGAATTTGGTAAAAGAACGATGACTAATGAAGAACCATTCCTTTGGAAATTCTATGATGATTCTGTAATATATGAGGCTTATGGGGAAGAAACTAATGAAACTTTAAAAAACATGATTAAATTTGTAGAAAAAAGAACTAAGCAAGATACATTATCTGATGAGATAAGATATGACCTCTTATATGCAACAGATTCTAATGGTAATAGAGAGATTAATTTAAGAGAAGCTAAAAACGCATATAATATAATCATAAAAGATTTTTCAAATATAAATAATATAAAAGATTTTTCTAAAAAATTATCTGAAAAATTTGAAAGATAAAATTCTTACAAATCAATCACTCCTTCTTTTGTTAAGGCTGCAAATCTTACTCCAACTGGCAAATTAATCAATGCAGAAATTAATGCCATATGTTCTTTACCATCACCTGAAGCTAGACTTAATGCAACTTCTGTTCCTTTAATTTTGCCTTTGAGTTTTCTTAGAAGTTCTTCTTTTAACTCTTTTAATTTTTTATTCAAATCAACTTTAATAAATTCTGTTTTCTTCTCAACTTTAAACTCTTTTGCAAAATCATCTCCTAATAAAATTATATTATCCCATTCTCCATATTTTACAAGTCCAGCAACTTGTGCCCATGTTCCTTTTCCAGTTGAGAGTAATGCAATTAATTCCATTTTTTAGAAAAAGAAGATTAGTTTTTAAGAATTGTTGTGATAATTATAATGAAATGTAATTATCTTTAAAAAGAGTCTTCTAGATATAAATCATATGGATATCAAGGGATTTTGTATGAATAAGGCTTCTAAAAAAGAAAAATCAAAATTAATTAAAGCAATAAATAAATTGCCTGAAGAGACTATTAAACATCTTCCAAGAAAATATTTTATTGGGTTATACTTAGATAAAGAGAATGAAAAAGAAGTTATAAGAATACAGCGAGATAGGAGAGATCATCATTTTCATGTATTTAACATACCTAACGGAGCCAACAAGATTGCAATAAGATGTATAGAGGATAGGGGAATAACTAATTTTTATTATGAAGGTTTTAATTATGAAGTTTTTATGTAAACAAACCAAATAATTTATAAACCATTAATATCTAAGAATTTTACCGTAGAACTACATCACTCAGAAATATTTTCTATATTCTTGGTGCATAATGTAGGAGGTAAAAATGGATTTAAAAGAAGATTTAAAAAAAGCTTTAATTGAATTAAGAAAAGAAAAAGTTAGAAAGTTTAATCAAACTTTAGACTTAATTGTAAATCTTCAAAAATTTGATTTGAAAAAAAATAATATAAATTTATTTATTTCTGTTCCTCATAAAATTAAAGATAAAAAAATTTGTGCATTTCTAGAAACAAACAAAGATAGTGTTGAAACAATAACAGGTGATAAATTTAAAAAATATTCTGAAAAAAATGAATTAAAAAAGTTAGTAAAAAAATTTGATTTCTTTATTGCCCAAGCAAGCTTAATGCCAAAAGTTGCAACATCTTTTGGAAGAGTCTTAGGTCCTGCTGGAAAAATGCCTTCCCCTCAATTAGGAATTCTTATGAATATTAATGATAAAACAATAAATGATCTAAAAGAAAAAATAAACAATACTATTAAAATAAAGGTAAAAGAAGCCAGTATAAAATTACCAATTGGAAAACAAAATATGAAAGATGAAGAATTAATTGAAAATATTATTATTGTTTATAATGCTATTTTAAAGGCAATGTTAAAAGAAAAAGAAAACATAAAAAATGTAGAAATAAAATTCACTATGACTAAACCTCAGAAAATAAAAATAAGATAAAATGGAATCAGCAACACAACAAAAATTAGAAATTGGAAGAAGATATCAATCAGAAAAGTTGCCAGATGAAAATCTATTTTTTATTGGAAATTTCAAAGAAGGGGAAAAAGATATAGCTAGATTCGCCGACATTAATTTTGAATGTAATTTTTTTGTAATCGATTGTGACAAAAACGACATAAATTTTAAAATCGATCCAATAAGGAAAACTTTTGAATTTGGTTGGATAAATGGTTACTATGTAAGCAATACTCCCAACCAACCAGATTACAATCCTAAAGTATACTCACAAATTAAACAAGTTAAAAAATAACAAAAAATGAAAACTAAAGTAGTAGAACATATCCCTGAAAGAAAAACAAAATCAGTTAAAGAATTAATTGATTTAATCAAGAATAAAAAAACAATATTAATTGCATCTATAAAAAATCTTCCTGCTTCTCAATTTCAAGAAATCAGTAAAAAATTAAGAGATAAGGCAATAATTAAATTTCCTAAAAAAAACTTAATACTTAGGTCAATTGATAACTCAGGAAATGAGGCAGTAAAAAAACTTAAAGAACAGATTATTGATAGTGTAGCTATTTTATTTTCAGACTTAGATAGTTTTGATTTAGCTTTAGAACTCGTAAAAAACAAAAATCCTGCAAAAGCAAAACCAGGGCAAACTGCACCAAAAGATATTGAAGTAGAAGCAGGAATGACTGAATTAATTCCAGGACCTGCAATAAGTGAATTAGGAGCAGTTGGAATTAAAACAAAAGTAACAAATGGTAAATTAGAAATTATTAGCAATAAAATAATTGTAAAAGAAGGAGAAAAAATAGTACAAAATGTTGCAGATGTTATGGCTAAATTAGATATTAAACCATTTTCAATAGGATTTATTCCTTTATCCTCCTTTGATACTAAAGAAGGAAAATTATATTTAAATATTAAAATAGATAGAGAAGGAACACTAGAAGAATTGAAATCTGCTTATGGAAAAGCCTTGCCTTTTGCTGTTGAAATTGGATATGTGTGTGAAGATACTATTAAATTATTAATTGGAAAAGCAGGAATGCATGAAAAAGCTTTGGAACAAATGTTAGATGAAAAAAAAGAAAAAGTTGAAGAGAAAAAAGAAGAGGTAAAATCAGAAGAAAATACTCAGGAAAATAAAACTGGGGAGGAAACTAAATAAAATGGAATATACATACGCAGCACTTTTGTTGCATAAACTTGGAAAAGAAGTGAATGTTGAGAATGTGAAAAGTGTTGTTGCAGCTGCTGGCGGAGAAACTGATGAATCAAAAATCAAATCTCTTGTTGCCAGTTTAAAAGGTGTTGATATAGCAAAAGAACTAGAAAGTGTTAGTTTAGTTGCAGCAGCTCCTGCAAATGGAAGTGAATCTTCAAAGGCTCCAGAAAAGAAGGAAGAAAAACCTAAAGAAGAGAAAAAAGAAGCTGCAGCAGAAGGATTATCGGCATTGTTTGGGTAGAAGTTAATTTTTTTTTAATTGTTTTATCTACCCTTACATCTTCTTACTTAGAGGTAGTTTTCTTACAGAACTAATAAAAAATAATATTCTATCTCTATTAGGATTGTTTTCAAACGCTCCAATTTTTAACAAATTTTCAGCCAAATTCATATTACAAAGTGTCCTTACAAAATTAGACTTTTCTTTAACATAAGGTGTGAAATTATATTTCTTCAAAATCTTCTTATAATGATTAAGATACTCTACATTACCATCATATATTTTTAATCTAGATTGAATAGTTTTTCTATTTTTAGAGGTTATCTCAAAATGTCCATCGCCATTAAGTAATCTTGCTAAATATCCATCACTTAGTTCTTTAAATTGGTTATTATTTGTCTCAATGATTGAACGTAATCTTCTTAGAGCATTTAAGATAAGCTGAGAAATTATAGTGCTTCTTATGATAATTTTAAACCCAAAGCCAACTCCACTTGTTTTATTTGAAGATGAATAATTAACTTTTAATCCAACAAAATTTTCAAACTTATTTATTTCTTCATTTATGTTCTTTATCTTTGGATGATAATCTAGTTTTACAAAAATTCTCTCTTTGCTTATTCCTAAATAATAAATAAAATTTAAAAAGTCTTTCAATTCTGTTAAAGATTTATTACAAAATTCTAAAACCCCAAAATTGGTTTTAGAACCTTCTGATTGCATCTGTCCTAATAATTTGCCAAATATATTTTGATTAACAAAACGTCTAATTTTAACATTGAAACTAGAACCTCTACTATGGAAAGAACACAATCTTAAATAAGATATTTTATTTTTATAAAATTCTTCTACAATAATTTTACTACCTTTAATGGTATTTTCTGGTAAAAAGTAGAGAAGGTCTATTTTTCCAGAGCGAAGTGATTTCATTGGTCTTGAGGGGGAACTAATCTTTTCTAAAATAATGTTTGTAAAATTTCCTTCCTTAAAATTAAGTTTTTTTACAACCTCCCTTTTTAGACTTATCAAGTAATTATATTTAGATATTATTTCTATACTCTTATTTTCTTTTATTAGTTTTAATCTAATTACATCCTTAAAATAAAAATTAATTCTATCTTGATCTTTTCTTGGAACATATAAACAAAATCTATTTTCTCCAATTTTCTTTACTGGAAGATTTAATTTCACTTTCTTCATCTTAATTACAATCCTCTAAACTATTTAAATCTTTATACAATGCCTTATTTGGTTAAATTATTATTTAATAATAAATAGATTTAAACTCTTTCTGTATCAGACTTTAGATAATTTTAAAAAGTAGAGAATTCTCTTCTAAATATGAAATCTATAGATAAACATATGAAAAATATTGTATATGGAATTGCATCTTACCTCCTTATTTTCTTAGTTTTTAAATTAGCAAATATTACTCCGGATACACCCTTTTGGTTAATTACTCTTTTACTTTTATTTATTTACTTTGAACTTTGGGATTTGAATGACAAAAAATAATTTTTTCTCTAAATTTTGAGTTTAGATTTTTCCACAACATTTTTAATCCCTTTATTTCTTCAAATTTAACAAAAGATGTGGAACTTATATCAAAATAATAAATTTCTAGAACCTTTAACTTTCTCTAATGGAAAGACTCAAAAAGATGTTGTAAAAGAAGTAATAGAATCAATAAAAGAAGGAAATAAAGTTATTTTTATTCATGGCGTATGTGGAACCGGAAAATCAACAATTGCATTAAATATAGCAAGAAAATTAGGAAAAGCATCTATTATTGTTCCTGGGAAAAATCTTCAAGCTCAATATAAAAAAGATTATGAAGAAAATAAATATCTACTAAAAAATAATAAAGAAAAACTAAAAATAAGCGTAATTACAGGACGAAATAATCACTTATGTAAATTTCTAGAAGATAATAAAAATGCTATTCCAAAAATAAAAAAAGAAGTAAATTCTAAATTAAATGACATTTTTGAAAATAAAAGGGAAGATATTAAAAAAACAATTGGAAATGATTTATCTGCGAATAATTATAATATTCCGTGCAAAATAGAAATAAAAGAAAAAAATATAAGGAAAATTAAAGAATATTTAAGACAAAATAAAAATATTAAGATAAATAATTTTAATACAATTAATGATGTTAAAAGAATGTCTATTGCACCAGTATGTCCTTATTGGTGTCCTGTTATTCCTGAAGAATATGAAATAAAAAGTTTTGAAGATTCAAAAAAAAGAAAATATACTGGACTAAATAATACAAAATTCATTTTTTATGAAAGAAAATTAGGATGTAAATTTTATGAGCAATTTAATTCATTTATTGATTCAGATGTAATAGTGTTTAACGCTTTAAAATATAAACTAGAATCTGCAATAAACAGAAAACCTTCTACAGAAGTAGAAATAATAGATGAATGTGATGAATTTTTAGATAGTTTTTCTAATAAAAAAAATATAAACATTGATCGTCTCCAAAATTCCTTAATTCAATTAGCTGGAAATGATATAGTAATTAGTAAATTATCTGAAATTATTAAAGAAATAAAAAAAGATAAAAGAATACAAGAAGCAATTTACTCTAATGAAATCATTCCTCTAAAAGAAACAAAAATTTATGATTTAATGAAAGTATTTTTAGAATCTTCTGAATTTATGAATAAAATTGATGAAGAAAGTTACCTATATGAAGTAGAAGAAAGTGTAAAGATGTTTGAAGATTTTTTTGATGAAACTTATTTAACTTTTAATAAAAGAGATTCTCAAATTATAGTCAGTCTTGTTACAACAAATCTTGCAAAAAAATTTAAAGAAATGATTGATAAAAATAAAATAATTGTTTTAATGTCTGGAACTCTTCATTCTCCAACTGTTCTAAAAAATATTTTTGGATTAGAAAATTTTAAGGTAATTGATGCTGAAACACAACAACAAGGAGAAATTAAAATTAAAAAAACAGGAATGGAAATGGACTGCAAGTATGGAAATATCTCAAATGGAAAAATTACAAGATTAAATTATTTGAAAACTTTGAGCAAATGTGTGGAGATTGCAAAAAAACCAATACTTGTTCATGTAAATAGTTTTAATGATTTGCCAACTTATGAAGAGCTTAAAGAATTTGATATTGATAATTTAATTAGTAAAGAAAAAATAATTGAACTTCAAGAAAATGATAAAACAGGTGAATTAATTGAAAAATTTAAAAAAGGACAAACAAGTGTACTCTTTTCAACAAGATGTGCAAGAGGTATTGATTTTCCTGGAGAAGAATGTAATAGTATAATCTTTACAAAATATCCAAATCCAAATGTACAAGATGCTTTTTGGAAAATATTAAAAAAAACAAAACCAGAACATTACTGGGAATTTTATAAAGATAAGGCAAAACGTGAATTATTACAAAAAATTTACAGAGGATTAAGATTCAAAGAAGATTATGTTTATTTACTAAGTCCTGATATTAGAGTAATAAATGCTTTTGAAAACTAAAATCCAAAACAACCTCGATGCTTTAACATACTAGAATATTTAAAAAATAATTTTGTTTTACTATCTTCACTATAAAACCCTAAATCTCTATTTGCATTTGCTCTTTTTATTACTTCACATAAATTCTCCTGATTAAATTCAGATATATATTTTGAATGTAGACTTAAATAAATAGCAGGAGTTCCTTCACTTAGAAGTTGATCTTTTCCAATTAAAAATCCATCTTGCCATATTCTTTGCCCGTTTTCAGAATTGAAAAATCTTAGAGAAATAGATTCTTTTTTTGGCATATCTTTTATAAATTCACTTGATAATAAAGTTTGTATTACTTTTTCTTTTTCTGCAATACTTAAAGGGATTATCTCAATTTCCTGTGTGTTTATACTTTTTCCTGTTGAAAAAAATCTGTTTCCAAAAAAGGATAAAATAATTATTAAAATTATTATTCCAATTATAATTTTTTTATTATTTTTCATATTTAAATTATATAAATAGGATTTATAAATACGCCTCCAGAACCAATAGAAAAGTATGCGATTCTTGATTCAAGTATATTCTTATTTGGATTATTAAAATCCTTTTTTGGGAAAGATATCCTAATTGTAAGTGTTTATAATAATTATTATTCTAGAATAAGAATAATCCTCCTTCAACTTTTCTTGGTTTTACTATTTCTTTTAAGTTTTTATTACTATAAAGTATTGTTGGATTCCCATCACATATAACTTTGTAATGATGATCTATATCGGTTCTGTCGCAAGAATTTCTTAAAATTCCTATACCCTCAAAACCTAGATAATGATCCTTATGTGTATAATGTCTTTGGTCTTTACTACTCTTATCAATCCATTCCTTATCATTCATTCCAAATTTTTCACTTTCAGGATTATCTTGATTATATTTAACTAAATCTACTCTTATTTTTTCAAAATTCTTTAATTGTCTAATTGCATCATAAACTATCCATTTTGCTGCAAGATA
The DNA here is from genome assembly GCA_964608525.1 of Candidatus Woesearchaeota archaeon. Taxonomy (GTDB): domain Archaea; phylum Nanobdellota; class Nanobdellia; order Pacearchaeales; family GW2011-AR1; genus NP1466. Next base: position 27,456 of record CAZSNJ010000001.1, read on the forward strand.
AGAGGCATCATCAAATTGTGGCTGATGTATATCAAATGTGTTTTTTCTTATTTCATCTACAAAACCTAATAAGTCCCTGCCTAAACCTTCAGGATCTCCATTATTATGTCTATAAACAACAGCTGTTGGTTTTTCTTTTTCTATATCATATAAGTCAATTAGTGCTCGAGTTCCCATATTTTTTATGGGATTTTTATCCTTTTTAAAGCTTCTTAAGTTATAATTTTTTATTGATACTATTTTTTGGAACTTCTCCAATTCAATGCCTTACTAAAATTTGAACTTAAGATTTACGCCCCCACCCCGAATCGAACGGGGATGCCCCGAAGGGCTCCGGTACCTTGTAATTGTAGGATTCTAAAACCCACAAAGGGTTTTTACCTCAAGCCGGATGCAATACCATTATGCGATGGAGGCTTAGTTTCTAAAATAATTAATAGATTTTAAAACTTACTATAACCCAAGAATTCTTTTCCAAAAAGGTCTTTTGATAATTATAGGCTTATTCTTCTCATCAATAATTTGATATTTTATTACTGGCTTTTCTTTATGAACTGGAACTTTCTCTGCAAGTTCTTTATTTGCCTGTTCCATTGCCTTCATTACATCTGTTCTTGAATATCCTTGACTAATTAATGCCCATTTAAGAGATTCTTCAGTATAATTTTTTTTCAGATTCTTTTTCAGATAATCTATAAGTTTTGCTCTATAATCGCTTTCTCTCATAAAATATTTAGATAATTTAAGTTTAAAAAATTAGTTGTGTTATTTTATCCTTATTGGTTTTTGTTTATTAAAGAATTTAACTGCCTCTTTTAATCTTAATTTTGATTCTGAATGAATTGTTAGAATTTTTTCTCTTTTTTTAATTTTCTTTCCTATATGGGAATAAAGGTAAACTCCAGACGATTTATCTACAGGGCAACCAGTAATTCTTGCTAAAGAATTTATTTTTTTATTATCTATTTCAATAATTTTTCCTGATTTCTTAGATAAGATATTTTGTTTAAACTTTGCAGGTTTAATTTTTTTAAAAGATCCTTCCTGAGCTTCAATTATTTGTTTAAATTTATTATATGCTTTTCCAGAATAAAGAATTTCTTTTGCTAAATCAATTCCTTTTCCTTTTTTTGCTTTTTTAGTTAATTCTAAAAGTTCTCCTGATAAAAATAAGGATTTCTCTTCTAAATCTTCAGGTCCTTTTTCTTTTGGATTTAAGATCTTAATTATATCAATTAATTCTAAAGATGGTCCAATTCCATTACCAATTGGTTCTTCTCCCTTAGTTAAAACAACCTTTAATTTTTTCTTGAAAATTTTTCCTAAATTCTCAAACTTCTTTTTTAATTTTAATGCTTTTAATTTTGTTACTTTTGCACTCTTTCCATAAGGAATATCAATTAATATATATTTACTTCCAACAGCAAGCTTTTTTGACATTATTGATGCAAGTAATTGGGCTTCAGGATCTATTTTTAGAATTTTTTCAACTTTAATTATTTTTGAATCTGCAGGAACTAAACCTAAAGCTCCCCCCCAAACCATACAAGCATTTGTTTTTGTTAATATTTTTTTTAATTCACTTATTGAAAAATCTACTCTTGCAATTGTTTCAATAACATCTGCTGTTCCTGCTGCACTTGTTATTGCACGTGACGAAGTTTTTGGCATAGTAAGACCTGCTACTGCACAAATTGAAACAACAATTGGAGTTGTTCTATTTCCAGCTATTCCTCCTATTGAATGTTTATCAACTATAAATTTATCTTTTAATTTAAGTTTGTATCCTGAATTTAGTATTGCTTTTATCAAATAAATAGTTTCATTTATATTCATACCTTGTCTATACATTGCTAAAACAAAAAGTGAAACTTCTGCTTCAGATAATGAGTTATTTACAACATCTTTGATAATTTCATCTATTTCATCTTTAGATAATATTTTCTTATTTAATTTTTTCTTTATAAAAATAAAACTTTTTGGTGTTGGTGCAAGATTAACTTCTACTTTTTGTCCAATTTTCAAACTCATTCTTCTTTTAATCTCAGATGAAACCATAATCTCATTTTCTTTAACTAATCCTTCAATTGTATCAATAATTGTATAAATTTTTTTTGAGTGTTTAGAAAGTGTTTTAATAGAAACTCTTCCTTTAGTATTAACTCCAATTTTATCTGTTGTTTTTTTATTAAGCATTGCTACAGGAAACCCTGCAGACCACTTTAGAAGTTTAATTTTTAATTCCATTATCTCTTTTTAAATTTATATAAAATAGAAAAATGATTATTTATATTTAACTAGTTTATTTTAAAGATGACTTAAAAATACCAGAACTCTTATTCCCTCTATAAATCTCAAGAAGTATTAGAACATAAGCTATTATTAATGGTCCCAAAATAAACCCTAAAATACCAAATAAAAATAATCCTCCAATCATTCCTACAAGAACTAGTAATGGATGCATACGAGTTTTTTGATATACAAATGCCGGTCTAATTATATTATCAATAATATTGGAGATTGCTCCAAATATTGTAATTCCAATACCTGAAAAAGTATTACCTGCAATAAAAAGATAAATTGCAATTGGAAGCCAAACAATTGTTGTTCCAATAATTGGGAAAATTCCGGCTAAAGATGCTAAAAGTGTAAGAAATAATGCATTAGGAACCTTAAAAATAAAAAATCCTAATCCAACAATAAGACCTTGTATCATTCCAATAATTACTTGTCCATAAATAACTGAAAAAGTTATTCCTTTTGAAGATTCAAATAATTTTTTTTCAACATCTTTTGAAAATGGCAATATGCTTTGAATATAGTTTATAAGCTCGTCTTTATCTTTTAAAACAAAGAAAAAAGTAAAAAATGTGACGATTAACTGTAAAAATAACGTTGGAAAATTAAGTATTAATTGTGAGAGAAGATTTACTAGAGAATTGGTTATTCTAGTTACAAAAGAATAAAGAACAGAACCAATTTCTGCTGAAAATTCTTCTGATGCGAATAAAGAAGGAAAAATACTCTTAAGAGGCGTTACAAAATCCATTTGTTGTGAAGCTAAATAAACTTCAAAAGATTGCTCTATAAAAATAGGGGTAAAAAGCCATAAAGGTAGTAAAATTAGTAAAATTAGTAAAACACAAATTAATCCTGCTGATAGATTTTTTGAATTAGTAGATTTTAAAACCCAATTATATACTGGATTAAATATAAATGCTAAAATAATTCCAACTATTATTGACATTAATATTGGTTTTAATAAAAGAAAGGATAAAACTACAAGAACAAGTAAAATAATTGTAGTCATAATTTTCTTAAAATAATCTTCATTCATAATAATCTAAATAAACTATCTAAACTTATAAAGTTTTGGAAATGGGAAAAGTTTAAAAGTAAATTTTAATAAGAATATTTATGAATTTTATAAAAAGAGTTTTTAATAAGGAAATTGATGATTCGGTTCATAATCAACTAGTTAGATTTGGTAAAGGAGATTATAGGGGACGTGCGCCAATTAGTATACTAAAAACTAAAAAAATTAAACTAAAAGGTGGTTTTGAATTTGCAAATGATTTTGTTTTGCTTGCATCTGAACTAGGTGTTAAATTTAGTGGTTTTATTTGGAGTAAGGAAGAAATTAATGGATTATCTGGAGGAAAAAAGGCAGGTAAATATGTTTATGAAGTAGAAGATTTGGATTCTTCAAAAATTAAAGAACTTGCTCCAAAAGTTTATTATTTTTTGCTTAATGCTGAAGGGGAAGAAATTAAATTAAAAATCAAAAAGAAATTACCTAAACCAGGTAAAAATGAAAATAAAATTGATGATAAGTTTTGTCAAATAGAACTTGATAAAAAATATTTTGCAAGAGTTAAAGATGATTTTTTCTGGGATCTTGGAGATTGTAGAAAAGCTAAAGCAGTTCATGAATATATTATCAAAGATTTAGTTACAACAGATATTGGTAATTCAAAAGATTTTGCTAAAATGAGAGAACTTGCCAAAAGAAAAGGAAAATTAATCAGAACAATTGAATGTGATGGTAAAGAAATTAAAAATGAGATTGATTTCGAAGCTTGA
>CAZSNJ010000001.1:31638-72055 GCA_964608525.1 Candidatus Woesearchaeota archaeon
AACAATTGAATGTGATGGTAAAGAAATTAAAAATGAGATTGATTTCGAAGCTTGATTCTATACTTTATATTATAGGATATAAAATCTTAAATAGTATTTTTTATGAAGATTATTATGAGTATAAAAGAAGGACTTTCCTATCTCCTTGTTGGGTCACTAGCTCTCTTTGGAGGACTTGCAATAGCTAATTATTACTCTCAAAAAATTACAGAACTAAATCTCTCTAGAGTAAATCACTTAAAAAAAGAATTACATCTATTAAATAAAGATAAATTATTATTTGAAGAACCTTCTTCAACAAAAGCACAAGAAAATTTAACCAAATTAAGAAGATTATATAATGAGTATGATTTACTAATAAATGACCCTGAAATAATCTCTAAAATGAAAAAAAAGGAATTTTATTCTCTTGGAGAGTCCGCAGGAATGGTTCTTCCAGCCTCGTTTGCTCATTTCTTCTATTATGGATTTAGAGAATTAAGAAATAAACGTAGGGAAAAAACATTAGTGGATGTTGAAGCATAATATCAATAAAAATTTCTTAAATTCAAAATCGAAGGACTTTTAAACCCTCTTTTTCTTCATAATTTATTCCAGGGATTTAAAATGTTATCCGCAAAATTACTAATAAATGCCTACAAGAAAATCACCCAGAAAGGGAAGTTTGCAGTTTTGGCCAAGAAAAAGGGTCAATAAACTTTTACCTAGAGTGAACTGGGATTCTATTAATTCTGGGAAAAATCTCAAAGGATTTATTTGTTATAAGGCAGGAATGATGTCTGCTTATGTAAAAGATAATACTCCTGATTCTATGACTAAAGGTAAAAAAATAATTGTGCCTATTACAGTTCTTGAATGTCCCTCTTTAAAAATATTTTCTGTTAGATTTTATAAAAATGGAGAAGTTATAAAAGAAATACTCGCAGAAAATCTTGATAAGGAATTAAAAAGAAAGGTTAAAATTCCAAAGAAAAATATTAAAAAAATAGATGATATAAAAGATGAATATGATAATGTAAGAGTAATTGTTTATTCCCAAGTTAAAAAAACAGGAATAAAAAAGACTCCTGATTTAATTGAAATAGGACTTATTGGAAATCTTGAAGAAAAAATTAAATTTATAAAAGAGAACTTAAATAAAGAAATTTCTGTTTTAGATATTTTTGAAAAAGGAGAATTAGTTGATTTAAGAGGATTAACAAAAGGAAAAGGATTACAAGGTCCTGTAAAAAGATTTGGAATTACACTTAAATCTCATAAATCCGAAAAGGGTAGAAGAAGGCCTGGAAGTTTAGGTCCATGGCATCCTGCAAGAGTTACTTTTCGTGTTCCGCAAGCAGGGCAATTAGGAACGTTTACAAGAATTGTTTATAATAATAAAATAGTAGATATGGGAAAATCAGATGATAAATTAAAAAACATAAAAAATTTTGGAAATATTAAAACAGATTATATTCTTGTTAGAGGTTCAGTTCAAGGACCTTCAAAAAGACAATTATTAATTACTGCTCCTTTAAGGAAATCAAAAAAACAATTAAAGAAAGATTTTGAATTAATTGAATTAAGATGAAAGCAAATATATTAGATATAACTGGAAAAGAAAAAGGAAAAATTGATTTACCTAAATGTTTTTCTCAAAAAGTTAGAGAAGATATTCTTTCTAAGGTTTTAGAAGCTAAAAAAACAAAACAACCTTATTCTCCATCTCCTGTTGCAGGAAAACAACATTCTGCTAAAGGGAAAGTAATTCATAGACGTCATGTTTGGAGAAGTGGTTATGGAAGAGGCGCATCAAGAGTTCCAAGAAAAATAATGTCAAGCAAGGGTTCTCAATTTAATTGGGAAGCTGCAGAAATTCCTTTTGCAAAAGGAGGAATGAGAGCACATCCCCCAAAAGTTCTTTCAATGATTAATACTAAAAAAATAAATAAAAAAGAATTAAAAATTGCATTATTCTCAGCAATAAGTGCAACAGCAAATGAAAAAAAATTAATAAGAAAATATGAAAGGCTTAATGAAAAAATTGACAATCTTCCATTAATTGTTGAGTCATCAATAACTTCTTTAAAAGCAAAAGAATTAATTTCTAGCTTAAAAAAAATTCTTGGAAAACAATTATTTGATTTAGCATTACAAAAAAAGAAAGTTAGAGCAGGGATTGGAAAAATGAGAGGTAGAAAATACAAAAAAAATGCAGGATTATTATTAGTTATTGGAAATAAGGAAAAATTACAAACAAATGCCTTTGACATTGTAAATACAGGTAAATTAAGTGTAACAAATTTAGCTAAAGGTGGCTCAGGAAGACTTACTCTCTATACCGAACAATCAATTAAAGAATTAGGAGAAAGATTCAAATGAAACTTTTAGCAACTGAAAAAGCAGTAATGATGATTGAATCACAAAATGTCTTAACATTCAGAACAGATATGAATAAAACAAAAAAAGATATAAAAAAGGAAATTGAAGGTTTATTTGATGTTAAAATTGAAAAAATTAGAACATTAATTAAAGGAAACAAAAAATATGCTTATGTTAAATTAAAAAAAGAATTTCCTGCAATTGATTTAGCAACGAAATTAGGATTAATGTAAAATGGGAAAAAGAATAATTACACAAGCTAGAGGAAAAGGAAGCCATACTTATAGAGTTAAGAAAAAAGCATTTAGATACAAACTTCAATATCCATCAAAACTTAAAGGACATGGTATTGTTATTAAATTATTTAATTCAGCAGCTCATAGTTCCCCTTTAGCGAAAATAAAATATGAAAAAGGAATTTTTTATATTCCTGCATTTAAAGAAATGGTTGAAGGACAAGAAATAAATTTTGAAGGAAAGGATATTAAACAAGGAAATATAACTGAATTAAAAAATATCCCTGTAAAAACAAAAATTTATAATATTGAGTCAAGACCTCGAGATGGAGGGGTTTTTATAAAAAGTGCAGGAAATTCAGCAGTAATTAGTAGAATAATTGAAAAAGATATATATGTATTAATGCCTTCAAAAAAAGAAAAGAAATTTAATCCAAATTGCAGAGCAATAATTGGAGTAATTGCAGGAGCTGGAAGATTAGATAAACCAGTTGTTAAAGCTGGTAAAAAATTTCATATTAAAAAATCAAAAAGTAAATTATGGCCTAGAACTTCAGCTGTTAAAATGAATGCGATAGATCATCCATTTGGTTCAGGAAGAGCAAAAAATCCAAAAAGCAAGATTGCTAAAAGAAATGCTCCTCCAGGAAGAAAAGTAGGATTATTAAGGCCGAAAAGAACTGGTAAAAGAAAATAAAATGGAAATACAAAAAAAACAATTTACATTTAAAGGAAAAACACTAGAAGAATTAAAAACTCTAGATGTTAGAGAATTTGCAAAATTATTAAAATCAAGGCAAAGAAGAACTGTTCTTAGAAATTTTCAGGAAATTGAAGAATTTATTAGCAGATCTAAGAAAAAAATAGGAAACAACAAACCAATAAAAACTCATAAAAGAGATTTAGTAATTGTCCCAGACATGATTGGTATGAAAATTCAAATCTATAATGGACGAAATTTTATTCAGGTAGAAGTAATAAAAGAAATGTTAGGACATAAATTTGGAGAATTTGCTCTAACTCGTGGAAGAGTAAAACATGGAAAGGTCGGTGTAGGCGCAACTAAAGGATCAAAAGCAAAAGCTAAAAAATAAAAATGACAGAAAAAGATTATAATCCAGAAAAAAAACAAATGAAAGCGATGAAAAAACAAGAACTAGCAAGTGCTCCAAAAAAAATAGTTGATGTGCCTCAAGTTAAATCAGAAAAAGATGAAAAAGTCATTGAAAAGAAGGAAGTTAAATCATCTAAAAAAGAAACTCCTAAAATCAAAAAAACAATTGCAGTTGTTAATGGAAGAAGTTTACCCATTTCAACAAAACATTCAGTTGCAATCTGCAATTTTATTAAAGGGAAAAAAATAGAAAATGCAATATCTGATTTAGAACAAGTACTTAGTTATAAAAAAGCAGTTCCAATGAAAGGAGAAATCCCACATAGAAAAGGAAAAATAATGTCTGGCAGATATCCAAAAAAAGCAGTAGAACATTTTATAAAATTATTAAAAAGCCTTCTCTCAAATTCAAGTGAATTAAATAATCCAATAATTACTGATGCTATTGCAAATCTTGGCTCAAGACCTTATAGTAAATTTGGGGCAGTAAGAAAAAAAAGAAGTCATGTTAAAATTATTGCGAGGGAGAAAAAATGGAAGAAAAAAAAGTAATTAAACTCAAAAAAGAAGAATTTGCAATTAGAGAATCTATAAAAAAATCACTTGGAAAGGGAAAAATAAGTAAAGTTAGAATAGAATATACACCAATTGGAGAAAAAATAATTATTTCAACAAACAAACCTGGATTAGTTATTGGACGTGGTGGAGAAAAAATAGGAGAATTAACAAGAATCTTAAAAACTAAATTTAAACTTGAAAATCCTCATATTGAAATAGATGAGATACTAGAATTTGAATTTGATGCACAAATAATGGCAGATGAAATTGCTCTTGGATTAGAACGATTTGGACCTTTAAAATTCAAAGTTATTTCATATAGAACTCTAGAAAAAATAATGAAAGCAGGAGCACTTGGAGTTGAAATAAGATTAAGTGGAAAACTTCCTGGTGCAAGAGCAAAATCATGGAGATTTGCTCAAGGATATTTAAAAAAAGCAGGAGATAGTGCAAAAGTAGTTGATCGGGCACAATCAAGAGCTCAAACAAAACCTGGTGTCGTTGGAGTAAAAGTAAGTATTCTCTCGCCTCATGCAAAACTTGTAGATAAAGTAAATATTGATGACAAACTTATTGAAAAATTAAAAATCAATTCAGAAAAACCTGAAGAGAAAATAAAAATTAAAAAGAAAACAAAGAAAAAATGAGTGCTTTAAAATTCAAAGATATTAAAAAAATGGAAAAAACTGAAAGAGACAAAAAGCTAAAAGAACTAAAAATGGAATTAGTTAAATCAAAAGTAAATGCTTCCAAATCAGGAAGTTCAAAAATCAAAGAAATTAAAAAAATTATTGCAAGAATATTAACACTCAATAAATAACATGGAAATATGTCCAAAATGTGGCTTGCCTAAGCAAGCATGTGTATGTGAACAAATCGTAAAGAGTTCACAGAAGATAAAAGTAACAACTGACAAGAAGCGATATGGAAAGATTGTCACAATTGTTACTGGATTTGAGCATGGAATTGATGTAAAAAAAATCGCAAAAGCTCTAAAAAATGAGCTTGCTTGTGGTGGGACTTACAAAGATAACATGATAGAGCTTCAAGGATTCCATAAAAACAAGATAAAAGAAATCTTGGTTAAACTTGGATTTGAAGAAGAATCAATTGATTAAAAACATACACTAAACAAAATGAAAATGAAGAAAAAAACAGAAACAAAAATAGAAGAAGTAAAAATAGTTGGAACTAGATGCGATGATAAAAATTGTCATATTCATGGAAGTCTAAAAGTTAGGGGAAGAACTTTTGAAGGGAAGGTAATTAAAAAATTCCACAAAAGAATTACAATTGAATTTACTAGAATGATTTATATAAGAAAATATGAAAGATATGCTAAATCGAGAACAAAAATTCATGCAAGACTTCCTGTTTGTATGGAAGATAAAATTAATATTGGAGATTTAATAAAAATACAAGAATGCAGACCATTAAGTAAAATTATACATTTCGCAGTCATTGGAAAAGTAAATAAGGAGAAGAAAAAATGAAAGCAATATCAGCAAAAGTTACACCTGGATTGAATTTAGGAGCATATATGGTATCATCCGATAATAGTGGAGCAAAGATAGTTAAATTAGTATCTGTCAAAAGAGCAAAAGCAAAAAAAGGTAAACAAGTTTGTGCAAAAATTGCTGATTGGGTAAAAGTTAGTATAAGAAAAGGAATTCCTGATATGAAAGGAAAAGTTTTTGATGCTGTTGTTATAAGGCAGAAAAAATCATATAGAAGACTTAATGGAGAAAGAATAGCATTTGAAGATAATGCTGTTGCAATATTAAAAGATGAAAAAGGAAACCCGAAAGGAACTCAAATTAAAGGACCAATTGCAAGGGAGGTAATGGAGCGATTTCCAAGCGTTGGAAAAATTGCTTCAATTGTATATTAAAGTGGAAAACAAAAAGGGATATTTAAGCGGAGGACATGCAATTAATGAAATGATAAATATATTGGGAGATATATGGAGACAGGAAGCATTAATGCCATTTTATAATAATAGTCTTGAATTGATAAATAAAAATTATTCTAAAGCGAGAGATTCTGCAATAGCTTTTGGAAAAGATGTATCTAAATATCCGAAAAGAATAAGATGGCAAACTGCTGGATTAGAAATAGTTGAGGGGGTAAGAAGTTTATAAAATGAAAAAAGAATTTAGCAAACACTGGAAAGCAAGTAAACAACCAAGAAAACAAAGAAAATACTTAGCTAATGCTCCATTACATATTAGAAAAAAGTTTATCAGTGTTAATTTATCAAAAGAATTAAGAAAAAAATACAAGAAAAGAAATGTTCCTCTAAAAAAAGGAGATATTGTAAAAGTTATGAGAGGAAAATTTAAGAAGAAACAAGGAAAAGTAATAGAAGTAAAATTAAAATTATCTAAGATAATAATTGAAGGAATTCAAGTAAAGAAACAAGATGGCTCAAAAGTAAATGTGAAATTGCAACCTTCAAATTTACAAATTACTGAATTAAATTTAGACGATAGAAAACGTGGAAGAGTTTTAGGAAAAGATATTATTGAAGAATCAAAACAAATAAAAGAAAAACCAAAAGAAGAACTTAAGGAGGGAAAAAAGTAAAATGAATTGCCTTTTAGATCAAGAATTATTTTCACTATTAGATGTTATTAGTCCTACTAGAATAGGTTTTTTTGAAAGTGAAGAAGACCCTATGAGTTATCAAGGAACCTCTTTTTGGGGACCAAGAGAATATTACCCTCTTCCAAGTTTTGAGATAAATATCGCTTTTAATGAAGAATCTCAAACTTTTATATTATTGCATGAAATATTACATTATCGTAAAGAATATCTTGATCCAAAAAAGTATGCTATGTGTGATGACAAACTTGAGAACAAAATAGATAATGAAGCAATAATAATATTTGAAAAAGATTCTCAAATAAAAGATTATCTCACAAGACAATTAAAATCCGCAAAAAATTTAATTAAGTTGCATGAATCAGATAATAAACTAAAATTAGAAGGAAATTTACAATGCACTTAAAAAGACAAAAAACACCCAAAAATTGGCCAATACCTAGAAAGGGAACTGCTTATGTAGTTAGACCTAACAATAATCTAAAAAATAGTATCCCTATATTGATTGTTTTAAGAGATATACTGAAACTTGCTCAAAATAGAAAAGAAGTAAAAAAAGCAATACACTCAAAACATATTTTACTTAATAACAGAATAGTAAAAGATGAAAAAAATCCAATGTTACTATTTGACCTTTTATCCATTGTTCCTTCAAAAAAACATTATAGAATGGAACTATCAAATAAGGGGAAATTTCAAATAAAAGAAACAGAAACAAATAAGAAAATATCTAAAATCATAAATAAGAAAATATTAAAAGGGAAGAAGATACAATTAAATTTAAGTGATGGGAAAAACTTCTTATCAGACATTAAATGTCATGTAAATGATTCTGTTTTAATTAATCTTAAGGATAAAAAAATAGAAAAGTGTATTCCCTTAAAAGAAAAAGCAAAGATAATTATTATTGGAGGAAAACATACAGGGGAAACAGGAATAATAAACAAGATAAATTCAGAAAGAAAAATTACAGAATCAGTTATTAACAAGAAAAATGTTAATGTTTTAATTAAACAATTAATGGTAATAGAATAATGAAAGATAATATTATGAGAAATATAAAAATAGAAAAAGTTGTTTTAAGTGTAGGTGGAACTAAGGAAGAATTAGAAAAAGGAGTAAAACTTTTAAGTCTGCTTACAAATAAAAAACCTGCAAAAATGAAATCAAAAAAAAGAATACCTTCATTAGAAGTAAGGCCTGGTTTAGAAGTAGGAGCAGTTGTAACTATAAGAAAAAATGCTAAAGAACTTTTAAAAAAAATGTTAATTACAATAGATAATAAATTAAAGAAAAAACAAATAAGTGAGAATAACTTTTCCTTTGGAATAAAGGAATATATTGAAATTCCTGGAGTAGAATATCAAAGAGAAATTGGAATTATGGGATTTGACATAACTGTAGTATTTATTAGATCTGGAAGAAGAGTAAAATTAAAAAAAATAAAGAGAGGAAAAATACCTAAAAGACAAATAATCTCTCCAGATGAAATAATTAAATTTATGGAAGAAAATTTCCAGACAGAATTTATTTAAAATGACAGCAAGTGATTGGAGAAAAATATTGAAACAATTGAGAAGTAAGCCAGTTGTAATGGCAAAATTCTTAAAACATAATAAACCAAAAGTGAAGAAAATAGGAATATCTGTAAAAAAATGTGAAAGATGTGGGAGATTTGGAGCCCATATTAAATCATATGAATTAAATTTATGTCGACACTGTTTTAGAGAAATAGCAGAAGAAATCGGTTTTAAGAAGTTTAGTTAAAATGTCACAAGATATTGTTGCAGATGCTTTGAATATGATCAAAAATGCTAAAAGAGCAAAAAAAGAAACTGTAAAGATAAATAGGATTTCAAATTTACTAATTGAAATATTAAAGATAATGAAACAAAAAAATATTATAAAAAAATATAAAATTGATAGTAAAGGAAAAATTATTGAAGTAACAATAGGGGAATTATCTGAATGCAAAGCAATAAAACCAAGATTTAGTGTTGATAAAACTCAAATTGAAAAATATAGAAGAAGATATCTGCCATCAAGAAATTTCGGAACAATGGTCGTATCAACAAATAAGGGATTAATAACTCACGAAGAAGCACAAGAAAAGAAAATAGGAGGAAGCTTAATTGCATATTTTTACTAATGAAAAAAGAAATATTTCAAAAGATTGTTATTCCCGAAGGAATAAAAGCAGAGATAGACGGAAATACTTTAATTATAAAAGGTCCTGAAGGAGAAAATAAAAAAACATTTAATATAAATAAATTAGTTTTTGAAAAAGAAGATAAAACAATCGTTATTGGAAGTAAAAAAGCAACAAAAACAGAAAAAAGAATGATAAACACAATTTCTGCACATATTAATAATATGATTAGAGGGGTTCAGAAAAAATTTGAATATAAATTAAAAATATGTTTTAGTCATTTTCCATTTAGTGTTGAAATTAAGGGGAATGAAGCAACAATAAAAAACTTTTTAGGAGAAAAAATACCTAGAAAATTAAAAATTTCTGGAGAAGTTGATATTAACAAAGATATTATCACAATAAAATCAGTAGATAAGGAATTAGCAGGACAAATAGCTGCAAATTTTGAGCAAGCGACTAAAATTAGAGCAAAAGATAAACGAGTATTTCAAGATGGTTGTCATATTATCAGCAAGGATGGTGTAGAAATATGAGAATAAAATTTTTAAGGAGAAATTGGAATCGGCATAGTAAACTCGGAAAAAGAAGAAAGAAAAAACAAGTTTGGAGAAATCCTAAGGGAAGAGATAATAAAATGAGAGAGAAAAGAAAAGGATATCCAAAAGTAATTAGTATTGGTTATAAAAAACAAAAAACTGAAAACAAACAGATTCCAATTATTAAAAATATTAAAGATTTTGAAAAAAATAAAAAAATTAAAGAAATAACAATTGGAAAGATGGGTAAAAAAAAGAAAATAGAAATAGCAAAAATGGCAAAAGATTTGAAAATTAAGATTAGTAATTTAAATATTAAAAAAATTTTAAAACCAAAAAAGGAGAATAAAAAATGAATTTAAAAAAGAAAAAAGAACTTTCAAGAAAAACTCTAAAAGTAGGAAAAGAAAGAATAATCTTCTTAAAATCAAGGTTAAATGAAATTAAAGAAGCAATAACAAAACAAGATATTAGAGATTTGAAAAAAGAAGGAGCAATAATTATAAAAGAAAAAAAAGGGCAGAAAAAAAGTAAAAATAAAAGAAAAAGAAGAAGTACTGGAAATATAAGAAAAAAAGTAAATAAAAGAAAACAAGAATATGTAATAATGACTAGAAAATTGAGAAAATATATTGCTGAATTGAAAAAACAGGGAAAATTATCCAATGAAAAGGCAAATGACATTAGGAAAAAAATAAGAAACAGAATTTTCAGAAGCAAATCACATTTAAAAGAATATCTTAAGGGATTAAAATGAAAACATTAAAAAGAAGAAGAAAGGAAAATAAAACAAATTACTTGAAAAGAATCAAGTTACTTAAAGGTAAATCTCCTAGATTAGTCTTTAGAAAAACAAATAAATATATTATTACACAATATGTTACAAGTAAACAAGCACAAGATAAAGTTGAAATTTCTATAAATTCAAAACAATTAATGAAATATGGTTGGCCAAAAGAATTTAATGGAAGTTTAAAATCACTTCCTGCATCATATTTAACAGGATTTTTAATAGGTAAAAAAATAATTTCAAAAAAATTGGAAAAACCAATTATTGATTTTGGGATGATTAGGCCATTACATAAAACAAAAATCTATTCTTTTTTAAAAGGATTAATTGATTCTGGAATTGAAATAAAATCTAAAGAAGATATCTTTCCAGATGAAAATAGAATAAAAGGGAAACATATGAAAAAAGATTTTTCGCAAATCTTTGAAGAAATTAAATCAAAAATAGGAAAGGAATGATGTATAAAAGAAAACCCCGAGAAAAAAGAGATTTTGAAGCTGAAAAAAAAGAAGCAATAGCTGCTTGGAGCCCGAAAACAAAACTTGGAAAAGAAGTAAAAGACGGAAAAATAAAAGAAATTGAGGAAGTCTTAGAAAATAATAGAAAAATTCTTGAAACTGAAATTGTTGATTCTTTGATTAATGTTCAATCTGATTTACTTGCAATCGGCCAATCAAAAGGAAAATTTGGGGGAGGAAAAAGAAGAGCCTGGCGTCAAACTCAAAGAAAAACAAGGGAAGGAAATGTTCCAACGTTTTCAACACTTGCTGTTATTGGAGATCATAATGGACATATTGGAGTAGGTTCTGGAAAATCTAAAGAAACATTACCTGCAAGAGATAAAGCAATAAAAAAAGCTAAATTAAATATTTTTAAAATAAAAAGAACTTGTGCTGGATTTGATTGTGCATGTTCAGAATTACATACTGTTCCATTCAAGGTAACAGGTAAATCAGGGAGTGTAAAAGTAACTTTAATTCCAGCATCACAAGGAACAGGACTTGTTGTTGCAAATGAATTAAAAAAGATATTAAAACTTGCAGGAATTAAAGATGTATATAGTAGAACACAAGGTAGAAAGAGAACAACTTTTAATTTGATAAAAGCTTGTATTGATGCTCTAGAAAAAACAAACTCAATTTATAAAAAATGATAGCAATAATTAGAATTCGTGGACAAGTAGGACTAAAAAAAGAAATAGTTGAAACTCTAAATAGATTAAGATTAAGAAGAAAATATGTTTGTGTTGTAATAAATCCCAAAAAAGAACAATTAGGAATGATAAAAAAACTAAAAGATTTTGTTGCATATGGAGAAATAAAAAAAGAAGTTTTTGAAAAATTAATTGAAAAAAGAGGACAATTAGTTGATAAGAAAAAGAAAGTTGATTTAAAAAAAGCTGCTGAAGAATTAGAAAAAGGGAAAAAATATGAAGAATTAAATTTAAAGCCATTTTTTAGATTACATCCTCCACGAAAAGGAATAAAAAGTAAATTTCATTTTCCAAAAGGAGTTTTAGGAAATAATAAAGATAAAATAAATGAATTAGTTGAGAGGATGTTATAAGATGGAAGAAATTGACTTAAAGTATGGTATAAAAGGATTTTATGGAACACTCAAGGAAAATTCCAAATACAATGCAATATATGCTGGATTTAATGAAAAGGGGCATGTCATATTAATTCGAGAAGACGAGGAAATATTAGCTATTAGGAATTCAAGATGTTCATTAAATAAATACTATGGAGAGGGAGGTTTCCCTTTTATACCAAAATTTGATATGGGACTATTTCCAACTCAAATACATTTAATTGGAGAAGAAAAAATATTAGCAAATAAAATGTTTAACATAAGAAATTTATAAAATGAAAACAAAAAAACGTAAAAAATCATCAAGAGCTCATGGAAGAGGTATGGGAACTCATGGTTGGGGAGCTAGAAAAAAACACAAAAAAACAGGACATAGAGGTGGAAAAGGAATGTCTGGTAGTGGAAAAAGAGCAGATCATAAAAAAACACTCGTAACTAAAAGATATGGACATAAATATTTTGGAAAGCAAGGAATAACAAGTCGTGGAACTAAAAGAGATATAAGATTAAGAATTAATTTAAGAGATATTGGATTAAATTTAGGAAAATATGGGAAGAAAGTAGGAGATACTTTTGAAATTAATTTAAAAAATTATAAAATTTTAGGAACAGGGGTTGTTAAAAATAAATTAATTATAAAAGCAAAAGAAGCATCTAAATCAGCATTGAAGAAAGTTAAGGAAAAAGGTGGAGAAATACAAATTCCTGTTCAAAAAGAGATTGTAAAAAAAGATGGACTTAAGAAAAATATTTAATTATATCCCTGAAGTTAAAAAACCAGAAGAAAAAAAAGTAGGTTTTAATGTAAAATTAAAATGGACTATAATTGTCTTAGTTTTATTTTTTGTTCTTGCTAATATTTCTCTTTTTGGACTTTCAAATAATGCCCTTGAAAGATTTGAATATCTTGCAATTATTTTAGGAACAGATTTTGGAAGTATCATATCTCTTGGTATTGGTCCAATTGTAATGGCATCAATTATTTTACAATTGCTTACAGGATCAGGAATATTAAATATTGATACAACAACTGTTGAAGGAAAGAAATTTTTTCAGGGAATTCAAAAATTATTAGTTTTCTTTTTTATAATATTTGAAGCAGTTATTTATGTAATGATGCAAGGACTTCAGGCATCTCCAGGATTTGCACATATTGTAATTTTGCAATTAATTTTAGGCGGGCTTGCAATTTTTTACATGGATGATTTAACAACTAAATGGGGATTTGGTTCAGGTGTTAGTTTATTTATTGGTGCAGGAGTATCATGGAGATTATTTACAAGTGCTTTTCAATTTGTAAATCAACAAGGAAGAAATTGTCTGTTAGATTTTAAGGGAACTCCTTGTTCTGGAAAGGTTTTTGTTTTAGTACAATCAATAATTAATAAATATTCTATAGAGTTTTTATCTGCTTTTGCTGCTATTTTATCAACATTATTAATATTTTTAATAGTTGTTTGGGTTCAATCATTAAAGGTTGAAATTCCTTTATCTTTTGGAAGAATTAGAGGATATGGTGTGAAATGGCCATTATCATTTTTTTATGCTTCTGTTATTCCTGTTATTTTAACAGCTGCATTAATGGCTAATGCTCAACTTTTTGGAGGAATTATTGAAAATGCTGCAGCGCCTTGTTTGATAGAAGGTGGAGAATGTGGAGGAATTGCAAAAATTTCTCTTTACGCCAGTGATTTCTTTGGACATTTTGTTCAGGGACAAGCTGTTTCAGGACTTGCATTCTGGATGGGATCAACTAATATTTTAGAATTATTTATTAGGGGAGGATTTTTATGGAGACATTTATTTCAGGGAATAACTCATATTTTGTTTTTTGTGTTTTTCTCAACATTATTTTCAATATTTTGGGTAAAAACATCTGGAATGGATGCAAAATCGCAAGCAAATAAAATTGCATCATCTGGTTTACAAGTAGCAGGATTTAGACAAGATATAAGAATTTTGGAAAGTATTTTAGATAGGTATATTATGCCCTTAACTGTTATGGGTGGAGCAGCAATAGGATTACTTGCAGCAACAACAGATTTACTTGGAGCACTAGTTTCAGGAACAGCAATATTGCTGGTTATTATGATTATGTTTCAGTTTTATCAAAGTATTGCCCAACAACATCAAACAGATATGAATCCTGCAATGAGAAAGTTCATGAGTGGTTAAGATTTAAAAACTAATTTAACTTATTTTAAAAATGATAAAAGAGTGGTTGATATTAAATCCTAAACTAAGTATAGTAATTATATCTTTTTTAATTACTCTTGCAATGACTTTAGTTACAAAATATTATACTAATCAAAGCAGAATGCAAGAATTAAAAGATATACAAAAAGCATGTAATATTAAATTAAAAAGTGCTGAAGGAAATCCTGAAAAAATGAAAGAAGTTCAAAAAGAAATAATGGAATGCTCTTTAGAATTAATGAAACACTCAATGAAACCAATGTTATATACCTTTCTCCCCTTAATTCTCTTAATCTGGTGGATTAAAGATGTTTATGCAGATGTACTCACTAGCTGGATATGGTGGTATATTGGAGCAGGAATTATTTCTAGTATTATTTTAAGGAAAGCTTTAAAAGTAGTATAAAGATATTTTATTATGGAAAATAATCAGCAAGAACTTATTTTTAAATTAAGTATGTTTGAACAACAAATTCAGCAATTACAACAACAATTACAGGCAGTAGATCAAAGCATAATGGATATGAGTTCACTAAATTTAAGTCTTGATGAACTTAAGGGAGCTAAAGGAAAAGAAATTTTCTCTCCAATTGGACGTGGAATTTTTGCAAGAACAAAATTTCTATCTGAAGAATTAACAGTTGATGTTGGAGCAAGAAATTTTGTAAAAAAAACTATTCCAGAAACAAAAGAAATTATCAATGAACAAATTGAAAAATTAAAGGATGTTAAAGATAATTTAAATGAAAACATAGAAAAAATTAGTGGAGAATTACAAAAGACATTAATTGTTGCTCAAGAACAAAAAGATAAAAAATAATTTATTGTTTCTTTTTATGATATAATTCTAAAAAAATAACCTTGTTTTCTTTTTTTATATAAGTATAAGAAAGTCTAAAAGGAGAAATATAAACTTCACGAGTTCCTTTTCTAACATTTCTCATTGGCTTTCCAATCTCAGGATTTTGAATAATTTTAATAATTTGTTTTTTTACTTTGACTTTGATTAAGTTGTCTTTTATTTTTTCAGTAGCCTTTGTAAAATTATCAGTTTCTTCAAAACTAATTTCTACCATTTTTCAAGTTTCTTTAAGAATTCTTCTTTAGAATAAGAAGTAAACTTACCCTCATCAATTTCCTTCCAAGCTTCTTCTGTTCTTCTAGCAAATTCTAAATCTTCTTTCATTTTCTCACTTAATTTCTCTGCCTTTTTAAGGATAAATCTTTCATCATCTTTCACAATAATAAGGTCTTCACCTTCTTTCAAATCTTTTCTCATACTAGAAGGAATAACTATCTGTCCTTTTGAACTCATTCTTATTATATCTATGGTTACCATAGTAAGATATATCTTACATACTATTTAAACTTTTCTACTTTTCTCAGAAATCTACCATATTTTAAATTTCCTAATTCACTAATTATTCCATAAATTAATTTTTTTGGAATAAATTCAAATGCTGGATTTTTAATTTTAATATTTTTTGGTGCTTTATTCCAAATTTCATCTAATTCTCTTTGTTCAATTTTAAGTTTTTTGTTTGTATATTTCCATGAATCAGCAATTATATACACTGGAATTTTATTGTCATATGCAATTTTTGAAAACATTCCTCCTCCAACTTTATTAATTACTCCTTTTTTTAATAAAGCATCTGCGCCAAAAAAAACTTTATTTACTTTCTTTGTTCCTTGTTTTTTAGTTATTGCAATCATTGCTGCTGAATCAATAAATTGGGTAACTTTTATTTTTGCTTTTTTTAATTCTCGCGTTGTTTTTCTTCCTTGATATAATGGACGAGTTTCTGTATTATAAACTTCAAATTTTTTTCCTTTCTTCTTTGCATAAATTAAAGCATTAATAACATTTGTGGAATGGCAGTGTGTGAAAATAACATCATTATTTTTTATTAATTTCAAAACACGATTATTGATTTTATCTTGAGCAATATCAAAATGTTTTAGAATTTCTTTATATGACTGTTTTTCCATCCTATCTAAGACATTAACAAGCATTGGTTCTGTAGGTCTTAAAGATAAAAGTTTTTTATATGATTTTTTTGTTGGAATTAAAGAATATGCATAAAGTGCTTTTCTTGCAATATTTCTTGCACCTTGTATTTTAATTTCTTTAATATCTCTTGAAATCTGATTGAATCTCTTTTGTTTATTCATAAAAGTAATAAGAAGTATTATTATAAAAATGCTTTTATTTTATTCATAAGTTTTCTTCAATGTCCATTTTTCCCCTAGTTCTTCATACTTTTCAGCTAGATTATGAGCTTTCCCGAAATATTTTTTAGTATGAACTTCAATAACATTTTTATTCATATTGATAAAAATCCTCAAAGAAGAGGGAGCTATGATAGGATTATCCTTAATACTTGTAATCTTTTCTCCAATAACGTCTAATGCAATACTACATAATTCTCTCCTTCTTCCCTTAATATAATTAATTTTTTCTTCTTGAGATATTTCTTCTTTTGTTTCTCCAATAACTTTTACCATATTTCTTTGATTAAAATTTCCTTTTTAAATATTTATATCTTTAAATATATCACTAAAATAAACAAACAATTTAAAACTTCTTTTTTCCTTGGGATAACATGTTAGAGATGATTATTAATCCAAAGAATACTGATGGCGGAGAATGGAAAATGTTTTTTGTTGGACTTATTTATGCATCATTATCTCTTTTACTTGTTAAATGGTTTTTTGCAGGCGATGCTGTTTTATCAAAATTTTCAGGAATGATTGTAGTTACATTTTGTGTTATGTTTTCCTTACCTTACATATACTATATAATAAAAAGAGAGGAAGTAGAAGATGAGGAAGTAGAAGGATTTTTTAGTGTATGGAGAACCCACAAGGATGCAATTTATGCTTTTATGTGGTTATTTTTTGGATTTATTGTTGCATTTTCTATGTTAAATGTTTTTTTGCAAGATCCAAATTTATTCAATGCACAAATAGAAACATATTGTATGATAAATAATCCTGGAAATATTGAAAATTGTGTTAACTTAAATAGCATTACTGGAAATGTAATAGAAATTACAGGAGATTCTACAAATGCAGGACGATTTTTATCAATTCTTGAAAATAATGTTTATGTTATGATTTTTACTTTAATATTTTCTTTAATTTTTGGTGCAGGAGCAATATTTGTTCTTGCATGGAATGCTAGTGTTATTGCTGCAGCTATTGGAATTTTTACAAAATATCAAGTAAGTGGTATCCCTCTTGGACTTACAAGATATATGATTCATGGTTTTCCTGAAATTGCAGCTTATTTTATAACAGCTCTTGCAGGAGGAATTTTTGGTGTTGGAGTAATTAGAAATGGTATAAAAGATAAAAAATTCTTAAGATTAGTTGAGAATGTAGTTATTTTACTTTTTATTGCCTTAATTATTCTTGTAATTGCAGCAGTAATTGAAGTTTATTTTACTCCTACTTTGTTTAGATAAAGAAATCTTTAAATACAACTCTTTTTTCCATAAAGTATGGCAGGATTTGTATGCAAAAATTGTAATTATCGATTTAAATCAGAAAAAATAAATGAAATTTGTCCGTATTGTGGAAAAAAAGAATTAATAAAAGAGCCAAGTGCTGAAGATTTATTAAAAGAGGAGTAATTTTCTCATAAAACAATGGAAAAAGAAAATATGTCAAAAGATGAAATAGAGAAAAGAAAAGAGAAAGTATTTAATTTTTTAAAGCAAAAAAAAGATTGGATATATTATTTAATTTTATCATTTATTGTATATATTGGTTTTTATATTAGAACAAGAAATATTCCAAGATTAAAAGATATAACCACTGGAACATGGACTTTGGGACCTGATTTAGATCCTTTTTTATTTTTAAGATGGGCAGAGCATATTGTTGAAAATGGAAGTTTAATGATCTGGGATAATATAAGATATATCCCTTTAGGATATAATACTGCTGGAGAAATGAAACTTTTAGCATATATGATTGCATGGTTTCATAATTTTCTATCAATTTTTTCAAAAGAAATTACAGTTACCTATTCTGCAATTATATTTCCTGCAGTAATGTTTGCACTCACAACAATTGCTTTTTTTCTTTTTGCAAGAATTATATTTTACAAAGAAAATAAAGAAACAAGAAATATAATTGCCTTAATTGCAACTAGCTTTTTTGTACTTATTCCCTCATTATTGCCAAGAACAATTGCTGGAATTCCTGAAAAAGAATCAGCTGCTTTCTTTTTTATGTTTATTGCATTTTATTTTTTCATGAAGGCATTTAATTCAGATAAATTAAAAAAAGGTATAATTTTTGGAATTCTTGCAGGAATTTCTACTGCTTCAATGGCTTTAATTTGGGGAGGGGTTCTTTTTATATTCTTTACAATTTCAACTTCTGTTTTACTAGCATTTATCTTAGGAAAAGTTAAAAAAAATGAATTAATTATTTATGCTACCTGGATGATTACTTCTTTTATTGTAATGATGCCCTTTTCTACAAGATATGTTTTACAAAATTTAGTTATGTCAATATCCACTGGATCTGTTATTGGTGTTTTTGTAATTATGAGTTTAAGTTTATTAATTATGAAAACAAATAAACTAGATGAAATAAAAAAGAAAACAAAACTTCCAGATGAGCTATTTTCTGTGATTATTTCTATATTAGTTTTAATTATAATTGTTTTTATTAGTCTTGGTCCGAGTTTTATTTTTGAACAAGTGCATAATGTAAAAAGTTCATTAATTCAGCCAGTGGAAAATAGATTTAGTTTAACAGTTGCGGAAAATAAACAACCTTATTTCTTAAATGATTGGAAAAGTAATTTTGGACCAATTGTATTTAACATTCCACTATTCTTCTGGTTATTTTTTATTGGTTCTATATATTTATTTAATAATATGATAAAGAAATTAAAGAAAAGGGAAAAAATAACCTTGACATTTAGTTATTTTATCTTCTTAACTTGCTTAATATTTAGCAGATATGTATCTGGAGGAACTTTAGATGGGACAAACAGATTAAGCTTACTAGTTTATTTTGGAGGATGGTTATTCTTTCTAGGAACATTTGGATATTTTTATTATAAAATATATAATGAAGGAGATTTTTCTTTATTTAAGGAATTTAATTTCAATTATATCCTATATTCACTAATTTTAACACTCGGAATTATTGGAGCAAGAGGAGGAATAAGATTAATTATGGTTCTTGGAGCAGTAAGTCCAGTTGTTATTGGTTTTTTAATTGTTAAAATATCTAAAAAATATTTTGAAGAAAAAGATGATGCAAGGAAACTTTTTATTGGAATCGCTGCAGTGTTAATTTTAATTGCTACAATATTAACTTTAATTGGAAATCCATTTTTAATGCTTAAGGGAGATAGTTTTTGGGGTTGGGGAGGATATTATCAACAAGATAAAATTACTGCAGAAAACTTTGCTCCAGGTCCATACCAATGGCAATGGCAAAAAGCAATGAGTTGGGTAAGAAATAATACATCTGAAGATGCTGTTTTTGCTCACTGGTGGGACTATGGTTATTGGCTACAATCAATTGGAAAAAGATCAACTATTCTTGATGGAGGAAATGCAATAGCATATTGGAATCACTTAATGGGAAGGCATGTTTTAACAGGAGATGATGAAACTAAGGCACTAGAGTTTTTATATACTCACAATGGAACTCACCTTTTAATTGATTCTACTGAAATTGGAAAATATACAGCATATTCAAGTATTGGTTCAGATGAAAACTATGATAGAATTTCATGGATTACTATTTTTTTAATGGATGAAAAACAAACACAGGAAACCAAAAATGAAACACTTTATATTTATACTGGTGGAACTGTTGTCGATGAAGATATAATATGGGAACAGGATGGAAAAGAAATATTTTTACCTAAAAGAAGAGCAGGAATTGGAGCAATTATTTTAAGACAAGATCAGGATGGAGTAATTTTACAACCAGAAGCAATATATGTAGATAATGGACGACAATATAGAATTCCTTTAAGATTTGCATATTTTAATAATGAATTACATGATTTTAATAGTGGATTAGATGCAGGTATTTTCTTATTTCCAAAATTAGATCAATTACCTGATGGGAGAAGTAATCTTAATGATATAGGTTCAGCAATGTACTTAAGCAGAAGAACTATTCATTCTCACTTAGCTAATTTATATTTATTTGATAAAAAAACAAATTATTTTAATCTTATTCACACTGAAAATAATTTAGTTATTGAAAATTTATTGCAACAGGGAGTTGATATAGGAGACTTTGTATATTTTCAAGGATTTCAAGGACCAATTAAGGTTTGGGAAATTAAATACCCTGCAAATATCAAATCAAATCCAGCTTATTTGGAAACAGATTATCCAGAAGAATTACAGGAAGTAAAACAAGGAGAATATTAAAATGGAACCATTATTAATTATCCCATTAATTTTAAGTTTTTTAATTACTTTATTTTTCATACCCGCATGGATTAAAAAAGCAAGACAAATCAAACTTGTCTGGGAGGATATGAATAAAAAAAACAAAACTAAGAAAATTGCAGGATCTGGGGGAATTGTTGTTGTTTTTGGATTTATTTTAGGTGTTCTAATTTATGTTGCATTAAAAACATTTTATTTTAATTCAACAGAAAATCTAATTGAAGTATTTGCTATTTTAACATCAATTTTAATAATCTCTGTTGTAGGTTTAATTGATGATCTTTTTGGGTGGCAAAAAGGAGGCTTATCTAAAAGATCAAGAATAATTTTATTTTTATTTGCAGCAATTCCATTAATTGTTATAAATGCTGGAGAATCCAGCATGATTGGAATTGAATTTGGATTATTATATCCTTTATTTCTAGTGCCACTTGGAATTATTGGAGCATCAGCAACATATAATTTTCTTGCAGGATATAATGGACTTGAAGCAAGTCAAGGAATTATAATTTTATCTTCATTATCTTTAGTTACTCTTCTTATGGGCAATGGTTGGTTAAGTTTAATCTCTCTAATAATGGTTATTTGTTTAATTGCATTTTATATGTTTAATAAATATCCCTCAAAAATATTTCCTGGAGATGTTTTAACTTACTCAATTGGAACCTTAATTGCAATAATTGCTATTTTAGGGAATATAGAAAAAATTGCAGTATTTATTTTCATTCCATATATTCTTGAAACAATATTAAAAGTAAGAGGAAAACTAAAAAAATACAGTTTTGCTAAAATAAATAAGGATGGAAGTTTAGATGTTCCTTATAAAAAATTCTATGGAGTAGAACATATATCTATTTATTTATTAAAAAAATTCAAAGATAAAGTTCATGAAAAAGATGTGGTTTATTTAATAAATTCATTCCAGATAGTCATAATTATTATAGCATTTATTTTATTCGGGGGAGAAATATTTTAATGAAAATAAAAAAATACCTTCCAATAATAGGAATTATTATTTTTCTATATATATTATTTAAATTAGATTTATCAAATATTTTAAAAGAAATTAGTAATTCAAATATAAATTTTTTATTAATTGCAATATTTCTTATATTTATCTCATTTATTACTCAAACATTAAAGTGGTTTACAATTGCCAAAATTCAATTAACAAATATTTCATTTATTGAAGCATTTAAAATTAATATAATGAGCATGTTTTATGGTTTTATTACTCCTTCAAGAATAGGGGGAATTATAAGAGCAGAATACTTAAGGAAATATAATAACAATAATCTTGGAAAAGGTGTTAGCAATTATGTTTTAGATAAGGTCTTAGATTTATGTTCTTTAGCTTTTATTGCAGGATTATTTTCATTTATGTTTAAAGATTTGGTCGCAATTAATTACTTTGATTATTCTTTATTAGTATTTATATTAATTGTAATTTTTCTAATAATATTTAGAGATAAAAAAAGAAGCATGAAATTTTTAAGAATCATCTATATCAAATTAGTTCCAAAAAAGATGAAAGAAAAAGTAAAAAATGGCTTTAATTCATTTTACCAAGATATGCCTAAAAAAAGATATTTTATTTTATTTTTCTTATTAAATATCTTGAATTGGATTGTTTTATATGCATCTACCTTCTTTATAGGAATTTCACTTGGAATAAATATTTCTTTTTATTATTTCCTTGCAATTCTTCCAATTGCTGCACTTATCGGTCAAATACCAATA
This sequence comes from Candidatus Woesearchaeota archaeon, assembly GCA_964608525.1. GTDB lineage: Archaea > Nanobdellota > Nanobdellia > Pacearchaeales > GW2011-AR1 > NP1466. The sequence continues at coordinate 53,959 of CAZSNJ010000001.1, forward strand.
ACTATAAGTGGATTTGGAACAAGAGAAGCTGTAATGATTAGTCTATTTGGGTTAATTGGAATAAGTGCGACAAAAGTGTTTTCAATGTCATTAATTAGTATATTCTTTGCAGGAGTGATTCCTACCCTAATAGGAAGCTTTTTAATTTTCAAAAATAAAGAAAAATAGATGGAAAAAGTAAGCATAATAATCCCTGCACATAATGAAGAAAAAAGAATTGGGAGAACTCTAAAAGAATATATCTCTTATTTTAAAAGAAAAAAACTTAATTTTCAGATAATTGTTGTTTTAAATGCATGTTCAGATAACACTCTTAAAATTGTTAAAAAATACAAAGAATTAGAAATTTTAAATTTCAAACAAGGTGGAAAAGGATTTGCAATTATTGAAGGATTTAAAAAAGCTTTGAAGAAAAAGAGTAATTTAATTGGATTTGTTGATGCAGACATGGCAACTCCGCCAGTTGCATTTTATGATTTAATTAAGAATATTGAAAATAATGATGGAGTTATAGCAAATAGATGGGACAAAAAGAGTTATGTTAAAACACCTCAGACAATTCTTAGGAGAATTATTGGACGTGGATTTAATTTAATTGTTAAAATATTGTTTCTTTTACCTCATCAAGATACTCAATGTGGGGCAAAGTTGTTTAGAAGAGAATTACTCGAAAAGATTATTCCAAAATTAGGATCAAGTGAATGGAGTTTTGATGTTGATTTATTATTCTATGCAAGAAGAGAAAAAGCTAAAATAAGATCAATTCCAACTATTTGGAATGATCAAAAGGGATCAAAAATAAATCTTAAAAAAAATATCCTAACAATGTTTTTATCTATTGTTAGATTAAGACTTGTTCACTCTCACTTGAATTTTATTGTAAGATTTTATAGAAAATTACCTAATTGGATGAGAGTTCATAATTAATAAAATATATTTAAATGATTAATTCTTTTATATTTAATGCCAAATCCAATAACTCATATTTTAATTACAATAATTTTAATAGAACTTTTTAGAGAGTATTTTATAAAAGATAATAGAAAATTTCCAAGATACTATATCTTAATTGCTGCCTTTGCAGGAATAATCCCTGATCTAGATTTATTAGCATATTATGTTCTTTACTTTTTTGGATTTGGTGTCGAGCAAATTCATAGGACATTTCTTCATTCTTTATTTATTCCTTTAATCTTATTTTTAATTGGAATAATGATCTTAAAATTTGGTGTTAAAATAAAATTTTTAAGAAAACATCATATAAAATTATCTGTCGTGTTTTTTATTTTTACTGCTGGAAACCTTGTCCATTTAATATTAGATTCAATTATTACAGGAAAAATTATTCCCTTTTATCCCTTGCTAGATTATTCAATTGGATTAAACATTATTTCAAATTTTCCTGAAGGGCTTCAGTGGATGATTAGTCATACAATAGATGTTCTTCTTTTATTCTTTTGGATATTTTGGATGGAATTTAAGTTGAAGATTAGAGATTATTTTTAATTCCATAATAGTAACAATATAGAAAGATTTAAAAAGATAAAATAAATGATAAGAAGATGGATAAAAAAATAAATCCTTCAATAAGACAAATTAATAATCTTGTTAGCAAATCATTTGGACCTTTTTGCAGAGGAAACTGGAAAATGTATTCAGGAGGAAATTATGGTAGTCCAACAACAGAAAAAATAAAGAAACCTAATTTAATAGGTAGGATATGGACGCTTTTACCTTTTCCTCCCTTATGTATTCCTCTTCCATCAGTATACATTCCTTTAATCTCAAATTTATTTGGTCCTATTGCAACAAAAGGAAAATTTACTTCTGAAGATGGTTCTTCATTAGTTGTAAAACCTAAATACGAAAAAAGTGCAGAGAGATATTCTGAATTATATAAAGAGATATTTGGAAAGCCTGTTGAGATCAGAGTCTCTGAGAATATTCCTTATTATGGTTAGTAAAACCTTCTAAAACGAACAAAAACATATAAATAATTAATAACAAACAAAATTTATGAAACCAATAACTAAAGAGGAAGTAAATTCTTTAATTAAAAACTCTTTTGGAATGCTTTATAATGGAGATTGGACAACAAATCATGAAATGCGTTCTGGAATGCCTGATTTTAGAACAAAAAAATTAGAACGTATTGCAAAATTATCTCTTCTGTCTATATTTCCCCCATTTCCTATTTCTCACGATGTCGGGATTTTTACTGATGAAGATGGTTCTTCTTTAATTGTTAAGGAAAAATACTTAAAAGAAGCTAGAGAATATGCAAGATTATATAAGAAGGAAACAGGAATAAAAGTATCTATTACAAGTTGCCAAAATAAAGCTGAATTAAAAGATTTTGGATATCTTCCACTTGAAAAATGTTATTAAAAAATATTAAAGCAGATTTGCATATGCATGGACCAATAGGACTTCAAAAATATTGGCTAAAAAGTCAAGGATACGGGATAACAAATCCATTAGAAGAAATATCTAAACATTGTTTTGATAAAAATATTGAAATTTGTGCAATTACAAGTGATGAAAATGAAATTCCTAGAAATTCTGTTCATGATAGATTTAATTGGCTTAAAAATAATTGTATAAAAAATTTACCTGAAAATTATAAAACTGGAGATATTGGGAAAAACATCTTAGTCGTTAATCATAAAAATAAACAATTCTACCTTATCAATGGACAAACTGTTAGAGCAAAAGATAATGGAAGACAAGTTGATCATTTAGTTATAGGGAGTAATAATATCTCAATTGGACAAAGTTTGGATTATACTCTTAAACATATCCAAGACAAAAACTTAATTTCAATTGCAGAACACCCTTTATGTATATCTCACGGGGGAATTGGTAAGAAAAATCTAGAAAAAATATTACCCTATATTACTGCAATTGAAGGGCATAATTCTCAACTTATCTTTGGAAATTCTTTAGATAAACTGCCTATATTTAAGAATTATAGTAAGAAAATTAATGAACAAACAAAAAGATTTGCAAAAGATCATAAAAAACCATGGATTGCAACATCAGATGCTCATAGAATTGAAGATTTAGGAATCTCTTATATTGAGTTTAGTTCAGAATTACTTGATATAAGGAATGAAGAAGCATTTTTAGAAAGTCTAAAAAATATAATTAGATCTAATAATTTCACTAAACATTGTGCATATGAAAATACAATAAATTGGATAAATTGGGTTTCAAAATTTATTATTGGGACTAAATTAGGGAAAGATAAAGAATAATGCATAAATCTTTATAATACCTTTAATTTACCTTAAATCATGAAATTTTCACTGATAATCCCTTTAGCTCCTGAAAGAGGTGCTGAAATAATAGATTCTATTAAAAAATTAAATTACCCTAAATCAGATTTCCATATAATTATTGTTAAAGGTAAAAATCCATCTGACAACAGAAACAAAGGAGCAATGAATGCAAAAGGAGAGATAATTGGATTCTTGGATGATGATGCAGTAGTTGATGTAGATTTACTAAAAAATGTTGAAGAATTTTTTAAAGAACATCAAAATATAGATATTGTTGGTGGACCTCAATTAACACCCCATGACGAAACAGGTTTTGCAAAAATTTCAGGTTATGCTTTAAGTTCTAAGTTTGGAGCGTGGAATTTATCTCAAAGATATTCAAGAAAAAAATTAAATCTAAATGCCGATGAAGGATCTATTACTTCTGCTAATCTCTTTGTTAAAAAGAATGTTATTGATAAAATAAAATTTGATTCAAATTTATTTCCTGGAGAAGACCCAAAATTTATTGATGACGCAAAAAAATATGGATTTAATGTTGCATATTCTCCTGACTTAATTATGTATCATAGAAGAAGGCCCAATATTAAAAGTCTTATAAAACAAATATTTAATTATGGAAAGGTTAGACCTGCAAAAGAATCTTTTATTAGTACTCTTAAAAAACCATCTTTTCTTATCCCAAGCGTCTTCTTTATTTATTTATCAATATTAGCAATTTCTATCTTAGTAAATCCGACAATTACTGGAGGAGCTATTGGAATTGGAAAGAATACTAATTACTTATCTCTAAACTTCTTATTATTTGTTCCCTTGTTTTTTTATATTCTTTTAAGTTTAGGATTCTCAATATATGATTCAATAAAGAATAAGGCTTATAAAGCAACTTTATTTTTGCCTTTTATCTATCCTATGATTCATATTAGTTATGGAGCTGGAATGATTTATGGATATCTTAAGAAATTGAAAAAATAAAGATACTATTTTTTAAATAAAATTCTTCCATCTATTTTAAATTGATGCTTTAATTGCATTAATTGCAAGAGTGTTGGAAATAGATCCTCCATTTTTGCTTGTTTTGTAAATTTTTTATTCATTGTAAAAAAAGCTATTTCATTTTTATCAGAAAGATCATATCCATGCATCCCTTTAACAGGAGAATTATTAAAAAAATTTGGATATAGAAGAGTTCCTGAATTTAATAGAAAAATTTCATCCCCATAGAGATTATTATTAAAATCAATTTTTAAATTCTTTTTATCTTGTTTTGATAATATCTTTCCATAATCCTCGTGTTCTTCTAAAATAGATAAAACTTGTTTTTTTATGTCTTTATTAAAAAACCAAAATCTAGCCATTGTAGATTCTAAAAAATATACATAATCTTTTCCAAATTCTGGAAGTTTTGATTGTAAATCTAATATTTTGTTTACTGAAACCATTCCATGATCGGACCATATTAAAATATTATCTTTTTCTAAATCAAAATTAAACAAAATCTCCTTAACTAAATTATCTGTTTTTTGTAAAGTTCTTCTTATCTCATCAGATTTTGGTCCAAATTTATGCCCTATTGGATCAAGATCAGTTAAGTGAATATAATTAAAAGAATTTTTATTAATAAGTTTTAAGAATTTTTTTACCCTAGTTTCATCATTATTTTTAAATGTATAATGAAGTCTTGATTTCCCATTTTCAATAATAAAAGGAAAATCATAAAAAAGATATTTAATTTTATTTTTTTTAAAAATACTAAATAATGTCTCGTTAGAATCTTGTTGGAAAAAATGTTTTTTCTGTTTTAGTTTAAAATATTTAAGATAATCCATATTTATTGCAGGATAAGACATATCATTACCAATTAAATGATTAAAAAAATTTATTATATGAAATTTTAATTTTCTTGGAAATGGGAATAATAATATGGAATACGGAAATTTTCTTACTTTTCCATCATAAATATAATTAGTAAACAAACCTAATTTTCTTGGATGCATTCCTGTATAAAAACCAACTGTATTTTTAAATCCAAAATGTTGAAATAACTGTCCAACCCCATATCTCTTAGTTAAATTATATAAAAAAGGGGTATCAGAAGATGTAATATAATCTCTTCTAAAAGCATCGAGCATTAAAACAATAGTTCTTGTCATTATTTCTTAAGAAAATTTGGTTTTAAAAAATTATGTTTTTAGAGATAATAAACATTATAAAGGCAATTAATTTTTCTAGAATTACATTGAAAATAGAATATACAAAAAATAAAAGCAAATTAGTAGAAAAATATCTAAAAGAAAAAATTGAGATAATTGTTGATACAATTCGTAAAAGAATCCCGGATACAATAAGTATTATTATGGGAGGAGGTTTTGGCAAAGGGGAAGGAAGCGTGGTTGTAAAAAACAAAGAAGTTATACTAATAAATGATTTCGATATGTATGTTGTTGCAAAAAAAGAATATAATGAAGACATAATAAATGATATTGCACAAGAAGCATCAAGAAAGATAGGGAAAAAGGGAATTAGCTCTTTTATAAAATTCAATAAAAACAGGCCTCTTTTAAAAGATTTTTTTTATATTGATTTAAAAGTTATTCCATATGACTATTTAAAGAAATTACCCCCAATGGTAAAATATTATGATTTAAGAAATTCAAGTAAAATAGTTTATGGAAAAAATACTCTAAATGAAATACCTGATTTTAAACCAAATAATCTTCCAGTAGCCGAAGGTGCAAGACTCTTATTAAATAGGATGAGTCATTTAGTCCAACATTTTTATTCTTCATTTTTTACAAAAAATGTAAGAGAATGTGATCATCAAATATTTTTATTACACACAATCAAAACCTATACAGATGCTTGTGGTGCTTTACTGATATTGTCTAAAAAATATGAACCAACTTATAGTAAAAGGGTTGATGTTTTCAAAAAAACATATTTAAAAGATTTTCCTGAATTAAAAAAACTTATTCCAGAGTATGTTGAAAAAATAAAAGAATTTACAGAACTTAAAATTAATTTTAATTTAGGTGCTTATAAGAAAAAAGATCTAGAATTATGGAAACAATCAAGAAATTATATTGGTATTTCTACTAAATATTTTTTTGAGAAATTTTTAGGTAAAAAAATAAATAATTACTATGATTTATCAAAAGCAATAGAAAAATCAGCAATAAAATATTATAATCCTTATATTAAATATATTTTAAAAAGAAAGTTTAAATTAAATATTAATAACAAATATATTCTTGGTCTTGGTTCAATTGTAGCACATATTTACATGAATTTTCTATATTTTAATCGTATGAAAGAAGGACATAATAAACTCTATATTAGAGGTCTATTTCGAATAAAACCTCCTGAATTAACATTTTTCTCAGCATTACCTTTGATATTGTTTAGTTTAAAGCATAATGGAAAAGTTAATTTAAAGATGTTAGAAGATGGAAAAAGAATATTACAAAAAGTATATCCTGTAAATGTAAAAAATGAAGGAGATGATTTAAAATATTGGGAAGATATTGCGAGTGTTTATTCTAATGCTTATGTTTTATTTGCATTTTTAAAGTTGAAATAGGTTAATCTATCAACTTCTTATAAAAAGAAAGAAATTTATGTTCTATCATTAAATTAAAAAAATTAAATTTAAATCTTGCTCTTGCAATTGGTTCATAAAGTTTACTTAAAATTTTAATGGTTTTTTTCACATCTAATAAATTCGATCCTTTTTGATTAAGAAAATAAGATGCAAACTGGATATTAGATAATCTCTTTTTCTCTTTAGAATCTACCCAAGGAGTTTTTATTTTATCACCACTATATTCTATCCATCCTTCTATTGATTTTGGAGGTATAAATCCAAATTTTCCTAAATTATTATACAAGGGAGTGCCTGGATAAGGAGTATAACAATAAACACCATTTATTTCTGCATTAGGATTTTCTTTTAGTAATTTTAAAGCACTATTCAATGTTAATTTTACATCTTCCTTAGTTTCTGTTGGAAATCCAACTACAAAATTATATCCAGGAGTAATGTTAAATTTTGATATTTTTTTATTTAATTCGAAAACATCTTCAATTTTTTGAGGTTTGTTTACAAGTTTTAGAATTCTGTTTGATCCACTTTCTACTCCTATTTCTAATCTTTCGAGTCCTGCTTTACTCATTTTTCTAAAATACTTTTCATTCATTCTTTTTGAAGAAGGTATTTCTAAAGTTCCTTTCCAAATAATATCCATTTTATTAATAATTATATTATCTGCAATTTTTTCCATTCTATCAAGATTAACAAATAGATTATCGTCCAGAAAATCAAAATATCTTATATTATGTTTATGATATAATACAGATATTACTTTAAATGCATTTTCAGCGCTTAATGTTCTCCAACGACTTTTATTAAAAATAGAATTATAGCAATAAGTACAAGAAAAAGGACAACCGCGAGATAACTGGACATGTAAACTTCTTCTTCCTTTATATTTCCCAGTATATTTTTCTAAATCAATTAAATTATAAGGAATTTCAGGTAATGTATTCAAATCAATAAAACCTCTTTCAGGATTATTAATTATTTTGCCATTATCTTTAAATGAAATTCCCTTTACAGATTTTAAACTTTTATTTTTCTCTAAATTATTAATTAATTCTTTAAAAGTTTCTTCGCCTTCTCCTCTAACAACAATATCTACATTTTTATTTTTTAGAACATTATGAGAATCTAGAGTTGGATGAATTCCTCCCCAAACAACAGGGTAATTTCCTTTGCTTTTAATTCTTTTACTAATATCTAGTGCATAATAAAGTTGTTCTCCTGTCATTGAAGTTAAACCAATACATATAGGATTTTTTTCAAGTAATTTATCAATTTCCTTTTCCCAATCAGTATGAATTCTCTGATCAAAGATTATCACTTCATAATCCTTATTAATCATTGATGCAACATATAATAAAGCTAAAGGAATTGCATAATTAGTTTTAACACTATCTAAATAACCTACTTTAGGCTGTATTAATATTACTATATTCTTCCTTGTTTTTTTAACCATTTTATTTCCTCATAAATACTTAATTTTACAGATTTTGGAGAAAACCCGAGTTCTTTTTTTGCGCGAAGTATTGAATAGTTTCTATCTTGAGACATTGAATGAACTCTTTTTCTTGAAATAAAAGGCTGTGTTTTAAAAATTTTTGCAAGATATTCAAATACATCTCCCATAACTAACATTAAGGGTTTAGGTATTGATAGGATAATTGGCCTTCTTGAAATAATATTATTTTTAATTAAAGAATTGGTTATCATACTTACTAATTCTCTTTGTTTATAGGGCCTTTCATCAGAAATAATATAGGTTCCAAATACTTTAATATTTTTATTTAAACAACAAATTATTGCGTCACTCACACTATCAACTGATACTAATATTGTATGAAATTTTCCTCCACTTAATAATGGAACAAATCCTCTTTTAATCATATTTACAAGTTTTACAATATCATTTTTTCTATCCCCTTTTCCTATTACCCAAGTAGGTCTTAAAATAAAAATTTTAAGTTTAGATTTATTTGAAATTTCATGAAGAGCTAATTCAGATTCCCATTTACTTTTTTCATAAGGGATTATTGGATTAGGTTTATCATTTTCATCCATTATCCCCTCGCAGAATGAACCCATTGCAGCAATACTGCTTAAATATATAAATTTTTTAACTTTTGATTCTATACTTGCTTGTGCAATTGTTTTTGTTCCTTCTACATTTACTTTTTGATATAATTTATATGCTTCATCTGAATTTTCAGAAACATTACCAACTCCAACTAAATGTATAACCACATCTATTTTTTTTAGATTTTTAACTAATTTATTATAGTCTGTTAGTTCTCCAACAACAACTTTACATCCTTTTTTTTCTAATTTTAATTTATCCTTAGAATTTCGAATATAACATTTTAATTTATGCTTCTTTTTTAATAATTTATCTAATAAGTTTAATCCAATAAATCCCGTAATACCTGTTATGAAAATTTTCATTTAACTAATCCCCCCAGCCCATATAACAATGTTAGATGTAAGTTCTGGGGAATACTTGTATTTGCTGCAACAGCAAGATAACATCCCTTGCAAGTTGGTAGTGATTTATTTTTCACCTTTTTTCTTATTTCATCTGCTTTTTTAGAAAACCATACTTTTTTAAAATCAAAATCAACATCATGTAAATTTCCTAATGGAGATTTATCAGCCATCATACAACAAGCCCATACATTTCCATTCGTTGTTATTTGAGTATGATTAAATGTTGCATAACAAGGTAATCCATTGCCTTTAATATATTTTTCAATATATATCTTTCTTACAAGATTTGTTAATTTTGTTACATTTTTATTAGTACTATAAACTCTAAAGACTTTAGCAAGATCTTCTTTTTTTGGTAATATATCTGTATTAATTGTGCCTAATTCATATCTTAATTCAGAAGGCTCCATTATGTAAACATCTGGTTTTAATTTATTTACAACATAATCATAAATTTTAGGAACATCATGAACATTCCATTTGCTTACAACAGTATGATAGCATAAATTAGGATGTCCGTATTTTTTTTGCAGTCTTCTTATAGCTTTAGTTGTTTCAAGTAATTTTTTCCAATTGCCAGGAATTCCTCTTATCTCATCATGTTTTTCTTCAATATGATCTAAGGAAATATTTACAGTAAGATTTATATCTTTATTCATTTGTTTGATAAATTTATCTAGAACTTTTTCCACTCTTTCTGGAAAAGTTGCATTTGTACAGATTGTTAATATTTTTGGTTTTTTATATTTTTGAATTCCTAAAAGTAATTCATAAGCATCTTTTCTTAAAAACGGCTCTCCTCCAGTAAATACACAAAAAGTAGAGGGTCCCATTGTTTTCCATGTTTTAAGCCATTGTTCTGTTGTCATTTCTTTTTGTGCCATTTTGGGGTCTTTTCTATATTTTTCCCATATATGACAGGTTTTGCATCTACTATTACATGCATTGGTTACTGAGAAAACAGAATTTGAAGGCATCATCTTAGGAAAGCCAAATGCTCTAAATCCCTTATAGCCCATAATCTGAAAAGCATATTTTAAATAATCTATTGGTTTCATTTTAATATTTAATTTATATTCTCTTTAATAAACTTTTGTTAGGAATGTTATAGTCTTATATTAGATTCATAAATAATTAAAACTGGTTGATTATCTTTTTCATAAGCTTTAATTGGGACCCACATATCTTGATTTTCCTGCGGATAAGTATATGCCCATTGAGGATAGGGCTCAAATATAGAGATCATTAAAAATCTTGGCTTTAATTCTTGTATTTGTACTTCAAAATCAGATAAATTCCTAGATAAAGTATATGTATCTCTTTCTGAATAATATTGTACCTGAGGTTGAGAATCACTTAAGATTACATCTTGTGGATTTGAATTTTCTTTTAACCAAATTCCTGCTTGTTGGACTTCTAAATAAGATGTTTTTTTCAAATCAATTAAACTATTTCCAAATTTAATATTTGGAATTAATAACAAACTCAAAATTATCAATATTATTAAAATTATACTAAATTCCTTTAATTTAAATTTTTTAATTAAAAAAGATTCTAGAATTACAAAAGGAGAAAATGCAATTAAAAATAAAAAGGGTAATGTCTGCATCATATATCTTTGTTCTAAATGAGGTGCAATATATCCTAAAAACATAAGTGCAAAAGCAACCCATAAGAAAATAAAAAATTTCTTTTGTACAATTTCATCCTTAAAAATTTTATCAAATCCTAAGAATAAGTCAATAAAAAAATAGAAAAAACCAATTATAAATAAAAAATAAATTGGACTTAAAGCAAATAATGAACTATAACCTGCTCCATTTCCATCAAGTATATAAGGAAGATTTTTAATATAAACAAAGACAGTTTTAAATCCTCCAACACCTGCAACTTCCCCTGTTTTAGATACATCTGATAACTGGTCAATTCCAAGATGATAAGTTACAAGATCTACTAATGGATTTCCATAATGTTGAGAATGAAGAATCATCTGGGGAGTTATAATCAAAGCAAATATTCCAAGAGTTATCCATAATTGCTTATTTCTTATAAATCTAAATTTTTCCTTTACAAAAAAGAATATTAAGAAAACAGGTACAAACATTAAATATTGCATTCTTGTTAGAATTGCAAGTGCAAAAAATGCTCCAAAAAGATAAAGAAATTTATTTCCTTTTTTAAGAACATAACCTTTCCAGAAAAAAAGTAATGAAGTTAAAAGAAAAAAAGTTGCAGGAATTGAAGTTAATGGTCTTGCACTAAAAAATAAAAAGATCCATGAGAAACTTAAACCTAAACTTGTTAAAAGAGCTAATTTTTTATTAAACATATCTTTTATTAAAAAATAAGAGGCAGCTACAATTCCTGTTGAAAATAAAACCTCTGACAATCTTAAACCTACTTCTCCGAGTCCTAATTTGAAAAATATTGCACTAAAAAACGGCCAAAAAAATCCTCTTCTATAATACCATGTATCTCTTATATCAAGTCCTAAACCAAATCTTTTTGCAGTTGACAAATAATCTCCTGCATCCCACCAGATGGGTTGATTCATTGTTTTAAAAAATATCCAAAGCCTTATTAAAAAAGCTGCTGTTAAAATTATTAAAAAAGTTTTATCATAATTATCTGTTATCCAGTTAAATAAAACTCCTTTTCTTTTTTCTATATCTTCCATAAATAAATTAAGATTATATTGGTTTTTATTTGTTATTATTTTGTACTTTCCACTCTTTTCCATGCATCTGAATATTTTCTATTTTTTAATTTACTATTATAAAATAAATTTAACCATATATACAGTCTAACTGGAAAAAGGAATAATGTCCAAAGGAATTCTTTTAAATTTTGAGGATAATAAAATAACTTAAAACTATCAAAAACTTCATTTGCAAAAGTTTTCATTCTAGGAATTTTTGTAGGACTTATATATTTACCAAGTGTATCATGTGATGCTGCAGCTCTTATTTTTTGCTTAATAAAATCATTAAATTTACTTGGATATTTAACATAAACTTCTGAATTGTGAGCATATTTTATTTGATAGTTTTTTAAATAAAACATCACAGGAACAATAGTATCTTCTGCAATATCTATTGGAAATTTTTTAATTACCTTATTTCTAAACGCCCATAGATATCCTGAACATTCTAAAAATTTATTTTTTTTAGCTCTTTTTTTTCTTAATTCATGTGCTCCTGCATCAACTAAAATATGTGACCAATAACCTAGAATAGTATTTCTTGGTTCAGTTGAAATAGGTCTTCCACTAACACAACCAACTGTTTTATCTTTGAAATATTTTAAAATTTCATTTACAGAATTTTGAGATACAAATACATCACCATCAGTTAAAACTATTATTTCTCCTTTTATATTTTTTAAAAGAGAATTAAGTGCATATGACTTTCCCTTGCCTTTATCCTTAAAAAGTTTAACTTTTTTATATTTTTTAACAACATTTTGAGTTTCTTTATCTGGACTTGACACTATTAATTCATATTTTTCTTTAATATTCTGCTGTAAAAATGATTCTATTGCTTTTCCAATTGTATATGACTCATTAAATGAAGTAATTATTATTGATATCATTAAAATTTTAAAATTTTTGGGTTTTTAAAATTTTAGAAAGAAACCTAAAGAGATGATTTGTAATTATAGAATGATAACATAACCGAAAGGTTTAAATAATTTAATATCTACTGAATAGTAACAAAAATACTCAAATTTCAGACTCAAAACAAACTTTCTGTTTGTTTAAAAAAGTTATGAAAGGAGGTAAAAATAAGATGAAAAAAGATAATAAAAAGAATTCAACAATAAACCCCCTTAATAGAAGAAGCTTTATAAAAAGGGTGTCAGGGATTATAGGATTATTAGCTATAAATCCATCAGAAGTTTTTGGCAATACTCTCCCTCAATCAGATACTTTAAAAAGAAAAGTTAGAGAAGTACAAAAACTTGTTTATCGTAATAAAGATAATGTAAGAAGAGGTATTAGTTCTACAGTTTATGAAAAAACAGTGCCTTTTGATAATACCGAAGTAAAAATATTTTATTCTGAAAATGACCCGGATTGGAATATAATGGGAGTAAGTGGTATTTATATAAGAAAGATGCCAACGAAAGATCATGATGGATTTGATATTAAGGATGGTGGTGCTGATGGATTAGGAATAAAATTCAGAGATTTGGTAAAAAATACAAAATTTAATGGAAGTTTAAAACCAATGATTGTAAAAGAGTATGACATTAAAAAACTTGCATATAAGGATATCTTTGAATTAAATAAACAATACGAATCCTTTTTGGATAAAATGTTGATATCTGGTGGATTGAAAAAAGTAAATTCAACATCAACAATTGATAAAATAATTCAATAATACTTTATTTTTTATTCTCTAAAAATAGAGAAACCCTAAAAAGTTTCTCTTTTTACTTTTTTCAAGAATTTTCAACAAACTAAAAAATTTTTTAAGCTTTATACCTAACTTTATCATACCAAACCTTAAAACTAGATGGGAAAGAATGATAAATAGGCTTTAGTACTCTTTCTCTAAAAGAATCATAGATTTCTACAAAATATAATATAAAATAAGTAAATCCAACATATCTAAGATTTTTTCTAATTCTTGTATGACTTAATAACCAATTAATTAAAAAATTAGGCATAGGCCCAAATCTAGTCTTTGTAACAGACCCCCTCATTAAATTAAGAATTAAAATTGGATAAGCATTTTTACCCTTAAGCTTAATATGCTTTGCTCTATCCCAATAATTAAGCTGATATGCTGCATCTGATTCTTTTTTTATTAATCCATCTATTTTTGCTCTAGTATAAAGTTTGGTTCCTGGAAAAAATACTAGATTATTGACTGATAAAAAATACGGTTTTTTTAATTTTTGCAAGAGTCTTATTAAATTAATAACATCTTCAGTAGATTCATAGGGATTGCATGTTATAGTATCATACATCACTGCAAGTTTATCTTTATATTTATTAATAATTTTACTTGCTCTGATTATTGCCTCGTCTGATTGTGCACGGTGATAAATTTCCTTGTTTGTTCTTTCTGTTCCTTGTATTCCTATAATTATGTCTGTACATCCTGCATCTACAAGTAATTTAATTTTTTCATCCGTTATTGTTTTTGGATCTGCAAGACACTTAAATCTCATATTTATTTTTTCTTTATATAATTTACAGAATTTCTTTATGTCATCTAAACTTCTTAATGAAAAAGTATCATCTCTTATATCAAAATAGCCAAGTGTTGGAAATTTCTTTTTAAGTTCAAGTATTCCATCTATTATGTATTCTGGAGAATGCCATCTTAAAACTTTTTTTCTCTTTCCCTTATAAAGTTCATTAAAAAGACTATTACTACAATAATCACATCCATAAGGGCAACCACGTCCTGTTAAGAAAAAAATTTGCCCATCTAAATCATTTTCTTTAAATTTTCTAATTCTAGAATTATCCAAAATATAATGGTCTTTAATATCATAATCAGGAAGAGGCAATATATCTAGATTATCAATTAAATTCCTTACTGGATTTTTAATTATTTTATTTTCTTTTTTTATCCAAAGATTTTGTATATTATCTATTTTCTTTTTTTTATCTATCGCATTTGCTAAATCTAAAATTGCGTCTTCTGCTTCTCCAACACAAATAATATCAGAATGTTTTATACAATCTTGTGGAGAAATTGTTGAATGAACTCCACCATAAATTATTGGAATATTTAGTCGTCTTTTTAAGAAATTTATTATTCTTGTTGCTCTATTAGCCGTTGATGCAAAAGAATTTATTCCAATTAAATCGCTTCCACTACAGATTCTTTCTAATTGCAATAATTCTGATTTTATATAATTTCTTGAATAATCTTCACTTAATTTCATAAAAACTATTTTTACTTTGTGTCCTTCTCTTTTTAAAACAGCTGAAATTGTTCTTATCCCTTGATCAGACGGGTAGGTTGTAGGAGAGATTAATGTTATCTTCATATTTAAACAAGAATAAATGGGTTTTATAAGGATTACTTAGATATCCTTAAACAAGATGTGTTAATTAAATAATAGTAACAATGGAAAGATTTATAAATATAGTTATTGAAGTAATGTCTGTAAAAACTAATTAAATAACAAAAAAAATGAAAAAGATAAAAATAACTAAGGATGAGAAAGAACTAGAAGGGGAAATAAAAAAGGGAAATGTGACCTTATTTGGAAATTCGGCACATATTCCTTTTAGTAAGAAACATCTAGCAAAAAAAGTTTCAGTAATAATTCCTAGTAATCCTAGATATATTTGGTTATTAACAGAATCTGAAAAAAGAAAATTAATTAATATAGCGTCTAAAGTAGTTAAAAAAGAAAATGGAAAACTAGAACATTATAGGCAAGGATTAATTAAGGATCTTTCAGATGAAAGTTTTAATTTAGATTCTTTAATAAAGATTATTTCTCTTTTAGAATTAAAAGAAAAAGAAATAAAATTAGTAAAAAGAATTAAAAAACTATATAATATATAAGATGGTGTGGACTGATTTTATAACAAATCATACAACAGGAATTGCATGGACTTTAATAATTGCAGTTCTATTTTATAGGTTTATTTATTTACCTTTAGCTAATGAAGGAAAGTCTTTAGACTCTGAGATAGATAAACAATAATAAAATCTTGTTCTTCTCCAGGGAGAATCCCATCCTAGTAATTGTGCTACTTGATGTCTATCTAACTCTATACATTTAATCTCATCAAACTTTAATAATGTATTTAATATTCTAGATATTAAAACTTCATTGACCTTCAATATCTTTGCTATTTGTGATCTACTTAAAGGTTTATTACTCTTCTGTAAAACATCAATCACCTCCTGCTGACCCACTTATAAATTACCTCCCATTATATATTAACATCTATTGTTTGTCTATTTAGTTTACCTAAGTTAATATTAACATATTGAGAATTAGAATCTAAACAATTACATTGACTAAAACCATGTCTCTCCATTCCATAGATTATTGCATCTTGTTTTATAAGATTAATGTTATTTATAAGAATTACAATTAGTAAAACTAATAAACAGATTAATATAAATACTACTAACAAAATTAAATATTCTCTTTTATCTTTATCCATATTATCTAGTTAAAAACCTCCATATTATTTTTAATACTATGTAAATTCCCATTATCCAAACAAACCACATATAGTCTTTAGATCCTATCCAAAAGAATCCTGCAACTAAAGTAACTATGATAAAATCTTTACTTAGTCCCAGCATCTTTTTTGTCCTCTGGTTTTTTTGTTAATGCTTCAATCATTCCTCTTCCAAAAGAATCATCTATTTGAGCATAATTAATTCCAATTGAAGCATTACACATTTCTATGAAATCTCTTTCTGAATGTCTGCCCTCATTAAATCTTGTCATTTCCATAAAAATATGTCCCTTAAGAACCTTATAATGTTTTTGGTATGATGCAATTATAGAATTACGACAGCTTTTGTTGTTTAACAGAACATAAAATTTCAGGGGCTTTGCAGTAGCTCATGGGGGGCTTGAAACCTGCAATGTTCTCTGTAGAAATTTCAGGGATATATTTCTTCGGATTAGAAACTTGAAAAGCAATCGGATAATCTCCTGACTCAAGATATGGAACAACTTCATTTTTTTTGTAACAAATATCCTTTTTTGTTTTATTCCAAATATCATTTGCTGTCCCAATTAATACCTTACCAACAATAAACTCCCCTATTAATTTCTTGTTTGGAGCTGTCGCATAAAGAATAATTTTATCACCTACATTTATTTTGCTTTTTCTTCTCCTATATTCCCACATTGATTTTCCATTTAGAAGATTTAAACCATACTCTTCTTTAATGCTCATTACATAAATATTCATCATAATAACTTAAAATTTAGATTATATAAAAAACTTCTTCTTTTAAAAAAAGAAGCAAAAGCGAGTCTGCCACCCCCAAAAGATTATTTCTATTTTCTTTTTTGCACCGAAGGTGTACCTCTTCGAGGCAGAAAAA
Organism: Candidatus Woesearchaeota archaeon; assembly: GCA_964608525.1. Classification (GTDB taxonomy): domain Archaea; phylum Nanobdellota; class Nanobdellia; order Pacearchaeales; family GW2011-AR1; genus NP1466. The sequence continues at coordinate 71,367 of CAZSNJ010000001.1, forward strand.
AAGAAACAAAAAGGCGACGACAAACCCCTAATAAAAATAATAAAATAGTCCCGACGACTTTGAGTTTTCCCTTCGGCATCGTTGCACTAAAACTCAATCCCTAACGAAGAGTTTAACAGCGATTAAAAGATTACGAAGCCTTGCAGGCCCTCACTTTTTCTTAGAAGACTTTTTCTTCTTAGCTAATTTTTTAAGTTTTTCAACTTTACTTTGTTTATTCCTTTTTCTAGAAGATCTACATTGTTTTTTAACAACTTTCTTTTTTATTTGTTTTTTCTTTACCATTTTTTTAAATTAAAGGGCTCGGTGAGGAAGTGCCACAAACAATGACTGAATTAATCCTAATCTACCAGTTTGTTTTAATGGTTATCTCCCTCGCACTGTAAGAAGCTTAAAGAGTACAGATTTCATATGGCGAGTTATAGCCCTTCCACCACATTAATAGCCAAATACTCAACAGAGGCTGAACAGTTGCATCCTTTTCAAGGACAACCGATAGTTAATTCAGTCAACAATAGTATTTAAAGATTTGCATTAACTAAGAGATTATAGCCTCCAATTACAATAAAAGATAGTATAAGATCCTATTTTTAACAATTATTTCCTCATATTACAGGCCCTTTTAAAATCATTATAAATAACTTCAAAGACATAAATCTTTCTCCTCCGACGATAAATTTAAGTTACCT
>CAZSNJ010000002.1:0-49247 GCA_964608525.1 Candidatus Woesearchaeota archaeon
ATAAGAGAGTTAGGTATGGGAAATAGGTTTGGAATTATTTGAAAACTCAACACCCCAATCAGCTTTTTCCTGACGTTTAATCTCTGCAATTTCTTGTAATAAATTCATTTCTTTACTTGATAAAAGGCCTTTATTTTTCTTAAAATTTTTAAATTGACTCTCAGAAATATCTGAAATAATTCTCTCTCAATCTTAGAACCTTTAGCCTTATTTTTTGACATTTTAATTATTTACCCAATCCAATTACCAACCAAAAAACTAACCCCCATAACAACTCCCCCTAATATTAATCCCCAAATAGTTTTTTTCAAATCAGTTTTAAGATAATATGAACTTCCCAACATTCCTAAAAATACAAAAACTATAAAATTAGTATATAGATTATTTTCATAAAATAGAGAAGTAAACAAACCTAAAACAGCTGCTCTAGAGATATAATAATCTATTTTACCTCTAACAAAAATTTCAATAATTAAAATCAATACTCCTGCAACAATCAAATGAGTTAGATAAGTATATCTTGTTGGAAGTATTAAAATTTTAATTAATACCAATACAAAAAACACCCAACTCCCTAAAGCCAAGAAATCTCTAGCCAATTCTTTTTTTCAATCATTATATTCAGTCTTCATAATTTTATTTCCACTTCTTAACAAGATAAATAAAAGACTATATTTAAATATTTCATATTCTATTTCATTATATGAAAAAAAATAAGGGCATTAAAAAATCCAATTTAAATAAAATTTTAATTAATCTTGGAAAAGGAATTTTACTTATTTTTATATTATGGCTGATAAATGTTTTCATAGCATTTGTTATTTTTAAGCCAGTTGATGAACATACAAAAATAATAAATATTTCTTGGCTAATAACAGATATTGCAATTTATACTTTATTTATAAAACTAAAACAAATAAATTGGCAGGTTAATCTATTCGCATTGCTTACAATACTTTTCCTAATAGGATTATATCTAGTACCTATTAACAATAATATATCCCTAGAAGCTAGAGAAATAAATAATATAATAAGTAATAAAAATGATAATAAATATGATTATGCAAAAGAATTATTTTATGAAATAGAGAAAAATTGGGACAGCCCGATAAGACAATATTTATTAGAACCTCATAAAATATTCTTCATTAGAGATTTTAATTATTTTTGGAATGTAAAAGGATATGTTGATAGCAAGATTCAAGCACAGATTTATCAAAGATTATTGATAGATAGCAAAAGATTTGATGATAATGAAGTTATATTAAAACAAAAATGGTGTGTTAATTCTCCTCATGGAATGATTATAATAAAACATTCAGAACAAGATATTTATGCAGATTTTTGGGCTGTAGATGGATTTCCAAGACCAGGAATTCCGGAAGAATATAATTTTGGACAATATGCGGTTAAGCCTTGCAACAAATTAGAAGGAGTACCTTATTGATTAATCATCTCACAAATCTCTCGCAAAAAGCGTCCTCCTTTGATTTGCCTTAACTCTTGCAATAGCCTTCTTCAAATCCTCAACTTCCACATTAACAGAATCAATAGCATCAACTCCTGCCACTTTACCTACAAATCCTAAGAATCTAATCACATTCCCAGTTATCCCACCTCCTACATCCCCATCATCACTTTCCTCACCTTCACTAGGTTCATCCTGAGCTTCCTCTGTAGAACTACCAATATCTATACCTTCAATCTCTTCAAGCTCTTCAAGCTCTTCAATCTCTTCAATCTCTTCAATCTCTTCTTCCCCATCACCCCCAATTACCTCAGTTAATTCACCTTCCTCGCCATCACTCTCACTTTCTTGAGTATATTCTACAGAACTACCAACATCCTCTTCAGCACTATCACTCACCACACCATCACCAGACTCCCCTTCAATTTCTTCTGTAGAACTAATAGTATTCTCACTTTCCTCACTCTCACTACCTTCAACAATCTCCACTTCTTCACTCTCACCATCATCACTTACCTCTTCTTCCTCAGATTCACTAGTCGTTCCTTCTGTAGAACTACTAATACTTTCACCTCCACTTGTACTACCTGACTCCCCCTCAACAACAGGCAATATTTCATCCTCAACTACAATATCTCTCTCATCTTACTTTAACCTCCATCCTCCAACTATTACCCTTACCAACCTTCTTGCCACCTTCAACCTTAAGCTTCTTCTTAAACAACGGACAATTAACAACAAATGTCTCTGCCTCTCCACCTTCAAAAGACAAATGGATCTTATATTTCTGACATATATCTTTCAGCCTCTTCAAATTTTTCTTATTAATCTCTAAACCTAACCAACTCTCATCAAGACCCTCAGCACTTACTCCAGTGATAATGATTTCAAACCCATTTTTCAGTAACTCATTCCAATATTCCTCAGGATCCTTCTGCCAAAGTGGATTAAAGCATTCAAGATCTAACCTATTACAAATTTTTTCAATCCTGCTAGCCTGATAAACACTCTCAACCGCACCACTAACAATCCCCTCAACCCCAAAATCCGCAACAGCTCTCTTAATAGCCTTCTCCAAATCAACCAACTCTTTCTCCTTAATCCCAACCGTTTTAACCACTACTAATGGAACTCCCATCAGCCCTTGCCACAGGAGCTTTATTAGGAATAGGTATTGGAAATTTAAAATTATTACCTTTAGCAATTCTTCCGGGATTAGCTAATTCATTTATTTATAATCAATATAAAAATACAAAAAAAGAAGAATTAACACAACCTACTAAAAGAGTAGATTTTCAAATATAATTTATTCTTATAAAAGATAAGTAAAACTTAAATAGGCATCACTTGAGAATTAATTATAATGAAAGCATTAATTTTAGCAGGTGGACGAGGAACAAGATTAAAGGAATTTACAAAAGATAAAAATAAAAGTATGATTAAATTGTACGAAAAATCTTTAATAGAATATAATTTAGACCAAGCTGTAGAAATTGGTGTAAAGGAAATAATAATTGCTATTTGTTATCAAAAACAAGAAATTATTAAAAATATTGGAGAAAAATACAAAGGAATTAAAGTTACTTATGTGTATGTACCTGAAAAAAAAATAAAAGAGGGGTTAGTTACGGGAATAGAAGTATCTAAAAAAGCTATTGGAAAAAGTGATTTTATTTTAATGCTTGCTGACGAGATAATTGTTGATGCAAAAATTAAAGAAATGACTAAGAAATTTAAAGAAGAAAATTTATTTGCAATTTGTGGAATTGTTAGTGAAAAAGATAAATATAGTATTGGAAAAACATATACTGCAATGCCTAATGAGAAAGGGCGTGTTTTTAGATTGATCGAAAAACCAAAAGTAAAAATAAATAATGTTAAAGGAACAGGCCACATAATCTTCAAAAATGAAATTTTAGATTATATTAAAAGAACTCCCATACATCCATTCAGAAATCAAAAAGAATTAGTTGATATGATCCAAGTTGCAATAGATGATAGCAGGAAAGTTTACATTTATCCTATTACAAAAAATTACATTAATATTAACACAAAAGAAGATTATAATTTAGCAAAAAAAAGTATTAAAGAAAATAATCCAAAAGTATTAATTATCCATAACCAAATGAAATATTATGGTGGTGCAGAATTATTAATTGTAGAACTCGCTAACTGGATGACTAAAATGGGAATTAAAAATGATATTTTAACACTTTCTAAATCAAAAAAAGTTGAAGATTTATTAATTGATACGGATATAATTATCCCTCCAAATAATATAGATTTAAGACCTCCTGGATATAAAGATATTAAAGATATTTTTAAAGCAATAAAAGTTTTTAGAAAAAAATTAAGAGAAATAAAAAATAATTATGATGTAATAAATTTTCATGATTTTCCTGTTACTTGGAGTTTATGGCCAAGAAAAAAATCAAGTGTTTGGTTTATGAATCAACCCCCTAATTTATGGAGTAAACCTAATGCAGGATGGTTTTATAAGTTACTTAATAAAGTAAGAATCTGGTTTGATAGATTTATTGTAAGACACGGAATAGATGAAGTATGTGTTTTAGACAGTTCATTTCATAAGCAAGCGTATGATAGATATGGTATTAATTCTAATATTGTTTATTGTGGAGTTAATTATAATTTTTTCACTTATGGAAACCGAGAAAAAGCAATTAAAGAACATGGTTTGAAAGGGAAATTCGTTGTGATGTATTCTGGACAAATTGCAGAAGGAAAAAATACTCTTGATTGTGTTAAAGCAATTGAAAAAATAAAAAATAAAATTCCGAATATTCTTTTAGTTTTAACTGGAAAAGATAATATAGAATATAGAAAAAAAATAGATTTATATATTAAAGAAAAAAAACTTGAAAAATATGTTCAATTTATTGGTATGTTTAAAAAACGAGAAAGATTACAGGATTTATATAAGGCAGCAAATATAGGTTTATTTCCAGTTGGAAAACAAGGAGGATGGATTGCCCCATTTGAGATGGTCTCAGCAGGAATTCCAACAATAATGTCAAGTGATATGGGAAGTTCTACTGTTGCTAAAGAACATAATTTATGTGTTGTTACAAAAGACTATAGTAATGCAATACTTGAAATTTATAATAAATATAATAAATATAAAGAAAATACAAGAAAAGCAGCAATTTACATAAAAAATAATCTTTCATGGAAACAATATGCTGAAAGAATGATTTTAACTTTTAGAGGAGCTTGGAAGAAATAAATTTATTCTTTAAAGGCATATGACCCTAAGGTCTTAGTATTCATCTCTTGGATATAATGATCTGAAAAAACTAATTTAAGAGGTCCCATATTAAAAGTTCCAAGTTCTTCATTTTTATTTGCATCAATATATTTTAGAACATCTTCTTTATTTTCTTGTCCTGTAAATCTTGTTAAATTAACTACTCTTAATTGGACTTTATGTTTTGAAAGTCCCCATTGAAAATCCATAGAAGGAACTTCTTTTCTTACTTTTTCTCCTAATCGTGATGTTAAATTAATCATTCTTTTATCATCATACCAAACTTGTGCAACAAGTCCATCTCCTCCAAAAACAACACCTTTTAATTCTGCTTGAAAAGTACTCTCTTTACTAATTTCTTCGTTTAATATTTGCTTGTAAGCTTCTAGTTCTTTAGGACTTATTAACCATCTTTGTTGCCCATTTAAAGAAAAATCATTTATATTCTCTACAAGTTTATCAGAATATTTATGACGATCTACTGTAAAATGAAGTATATTTTGAAAATAAAATTCAGGAAATCTTTCAAGAATTTCATTAGAAATTCCTACTAAAGAGTCAAATATGTTAAAGTGGGAATCAATTCTATCAATTAATGTAACACATTTTCTTTTCTCATTTTTAATATCTTCTAAAGAAATTACTCTATTTTTACCTTCAACATAATTTTGTCTAAATTTTAAAGAAGCATCTTCATGTGCTTTTGTTTGTTCTCTTGACCATTTCATAAAAACCTTTAAAAATCCAACCTTATAAGCTTTATGTTCCTCTAATAACTTTAAAATGTATATTCTATTAAACCTTAATTAAATATATAAACTGGTTATTTTAGAATAATTCATGGCAAAATTAGTACTTGTAAATTCTGGAAGAGATTATGAATATGGAGTTCATGAACCTTTACACTTGCTAGTTCTTGCAGCATATGCAAAAAAACATGGCCATCAAGTTGCAATTGCAGACCAAATAGCAGGTGAAGATATATTTAAAAAAATAAAAAAATTAAATCCAGATTATGTAGGAATAACTGGAACAACTGCTGTAATTAATGAAGCATATGAAATATCTGATTGGTGCAGGAAAAATGGATTTAAAACAATTCTTGGAGGAGTCCATGTTAGTGTTATGCCTGAGGAAGGTTTAGAACATGCAGATTATGTTGTTAAGGGAGAAGGGGAAGAAGCACTAATTAAAATTCTAAAAGGAACAAAAGAAAGAATAGTTACAGGAAACCCTATAACTGATTTAGATAAACTTCCAAAAATAAATAGAGATTTAATAAATACTAAATATTATCAAAAAGGAAAAGATAGAAATCCAGGAACTCATTTGCATTTTGTCCCTCCAAATACAAAACTAAATTCAGTTTTATTTACTCGTGGTTGTCCATTTAATTGTATTTTTTGTCATAACAGTTGGAGAGGATTAAAAGTTAGATTTCATAGTGCGAAAAGAATGATAGAAGAATTAAAAGAATTAGAAACAAAATATGGAACAGAAGCTGTATTTTTTATGGATGATGATTTATTATGTCATAAACAAAGAATTGTTGAATTTTGTGAATTGTTTATTAAAGAAAAGTTAAAAATTTTCTGGGGATGTCAGGCAAGAGTTTCAATGGTTAATAAAGATTTATTACAATTATTAAAAAAAGCTAATTGCAAACAAATTACCTTTGGATTAGAAGCAGGAAGTCAAAGAATATTAAGTATGTTAAAAAACGATACAACAACAATTGAACAAAATAAAAAAGCAATTAAAATGGTAAAGGATTCAGGAATTCTTGCTTGCGGCTCATTTATGATTGGAAGCCCTGGAGAAACTGAAGATGAAATAATGCAGACAAAAAAATTCATAATTGAAAATGATTTAGATGGATTTGGAGCAACAGTTACAACTCCATTTCCTGGAACAAAATTATGGGAAATGTGTAAAGAAAAGAAAATTCTTCCTCCAAAAATAAACTGGAAAAATTTTAATTTGAATCAACTAACATTTGGTTTAACTGAAATTTCCCAAGAAAGAATGGAAAATATAAAAAAAGAATTTATAAATTTGGCATTAAAAAGAAATCCTGGAATGACTCCAAAAGATATGCTAAAAATATCTATAAAACATCCAAATAAAGCAATTACAAGAATTATTGAAAATCCTAAATCAATTATTACAATTCTAAAACGATTAACAAATTTTTAAGGATTAAAAAAATATCTATCCTCGTCCAACATATACTGGACAATTAGCACATTCTTTTGGACATTTATTTTGCCTTATTTGTTTTCTTAAATTAACATATTTCTCTGAATACCAAATTTTTCTAAAAGGAGTTTTTAATGCATTGCCAAGTGAATTTTCATGCTGCCATGTTCTTTGATTGTTTTCATTTTGACCACAACAAGGAGTTACATTTCCTCCAACAAAAACAAATGGCATAATATACTGTTTACAATTAGTAATATCAGATTTCTCTTCTTCTGAACATTGATTAAAAGTTACAGGCAATCCTTTACTATGTGCATAATTAATTATTTTCTTTCTATAGGCTTCATCTACTTTTACCTGAAAACCTTTCGCATGTTTAAATCCATGTAAAAGAGGTGTAATTAATACCTCGCCAACTTCAGTATTTAAACTTGCAATAAAATCAACAAATCCGAATAACTCATCTTTTGATTGTTTAGTTACAATAAAATGAAAGCTAAGAATTGGAAATCTTTTTTTCATTTGTTTTTTTAGTCTTACAAAAGTTTTTATGTTTTTAACAACATTATCAAAATTAGATCCCTTACATATATATTCGGAGGTCTTTTTTGTCCCGCCATAAATAGAAACAAACTGAAAATCGGGTCCAATTTCAATTAATTCTTTAATTTGATTATCATCTCTAAAATTACCGAAATGATCAAATATTTCAATTATTGTTCCTCTTGATTTTATGTAAGCCATCATTTTATGATAATCTTTATTTAAATATCCTGAACCAATCCCTGTAAGACCAATCCATTTTGGTCTCCCAAAATCATCGAATACTTTTTTAAAATCAGAAAAGGACATACTCTCTGAAGGTTCCTTCCAATATGTTCTTTCACAAATTTTACATCTAAAATTACAAACAGTTGTTGGTTCTATTTCTAAAAATGGGGGAAATAAATCAATTCCAAATTTTGGAAAAAGTTTATTTAATAGAAAAGAACTCATCTTATGATTCCACCACAAAGGATATACCCAAAACATATTGTAAATTTCCCTAAATCTTCTAGCTTTAATAAAATTAGAAAACAATTTCAATTTATGACTTAAGGACATCGATGGCATATAATTCTTAAAAAAATAGGGTTTATAAAAATGGTGTAAGAAAACTACAAAACCTATTTAAATTCAAATATTCCAATTATTCAATGAAGAAAATATTGTTTTTAAGAGCAAGTAGTGGATGGAAAGACCCTTCTCCTCCAATGGCTTTTAGCTATTTAGGTAAAATTGCAAAAGATAATGGTTTTGAAGTTTTAGTTGAAAATTTAAATGCTCAATATACTGCAAAAACTACTGAAGATATAATTAATTTAATAAAAAAAGAAAAACCAACAATTGTTGGAATAAGTATATTTACTAATTACGCTATAGATTCATATGAATTATTAAGAAAAATAAGAAAATATTGTAAATTAATTATTGCAGGAGGTCCCCATGTTACTATCTATCCTGAAGAAGTTCTAGAAAAAGGAGCAAATATAGCTTTTATTGGAGAAGCAGAAAATTCATTTAATGATTTTTTAAAAACAATTAATTCAAAAAAGAATTTAAGCAGTGTTAAGGGAATTATCTACAAAGATAATGGTAAAATTAAAAAAACAAAACCTCCAGAAGTTTATAATATAAATCAACTTCCTATCCCTGATAAAGAGGTTCATAGAAAAGAAGATTATATTAAAATAAAAGAAGAAATAGATAATTTTGGAGGAATATTATCCAGCAGAGGATGTCCTGGGAAATGCACTTACTGTTACCATTCCTTATTTGGAAGAGCTTTTAGATATAGATCTACTGAAAAAATCTTTAAAGAAATTGAATATCTTTACAAAAATTATGGTATTAAACATATTAATTTTATAGATGATGCTTTTACAATTAATAAGCCAAGATTAATTGAATTATGTAATAAATTTATTGATTCAAGATTACCTTTAGAATGGGTATGTGCAACCAGGATAGATTTCTTAGATAAAGAAATTATTTTGAAAATGAAAAAAGCAGGGTGCGTTATGATAAGTCTTGGTGTTGAAAATTGTATTCCTGAAACATTAATAAAAATGAAAAAAACAGGAAACCCTAAATGGTATATAGAGCATGTTGGAAATATCTTAAAATGGTGTAAGGAAGCAAAAATAAGAGTTGGAGTTAATATTCTTACTGGTTTTCCATGGGATAGTGTTAAAGATATTAAAAAATTACAGGCATATGTAAAAAGAATCAGTCCATATATTACTCAGGGTTTTTGTGGAGGAATTTTACAACCATTACCTAATACAGAAATTTATGATAAATATGCAAAAAAATATGGATTTGAAAAGTGGTGGTTATATAAAAAACCTTTATTTACAGAAAACTATCATCCATTTTTTATGCTCTATTATCATCCATTTTGGGAGCAATTAAATAATAATTTTTTTAATTTAGATAAAGGAGTTTTCAGAGAAATTGATAAACTTTATAGGATAATGGGAAAATGGAATTTAAGAATACTCGTTAAAAGACGTTTTAAAAATCCAATAATAAGGTCTATTTTATATAGCGGATTATTAATATCAAGCAATATTTCTCTTTTTCTATATAAAATTTCACCTAATTTAGAAAAAAAGATAATGAAAAATCTCTCTAATTTTAGTTATAAATTTAAATACAAAAAATAATGAAACAAAAATTAAAAGTAATTCATATTGAACATTGTTCACATTCTTATTTTGTGTCAAATGATAAAAATCTTGATGATGTTGTTAGAGGAAGTTGGGGAACTCAGGTTGCAAGAGAAGTTAAAAAATTTTATCCAAATATTGAAATTGAATGCTGGTTTCCTGAAAAAATTGAAAAAGAAAAAAGAGAATTTAATTATCTTAATATGAAAATGAGAATTTTTCCAACAACATTCTCTCCTATGTATGCTCTTGATTTTTCAATGCAAATGATAAATGCCTTAAAAGAAGAAATAAATAAATGTAAAAAGGAAAATACAAGATTAATAATACATATACATGAGTATCATAACCTTCATGGACTCATAATTGCAGGATTATTTAAAAAACAAAAAATGATTGCACAACATCATGGAGGCAGTTGGCCATTAAAACATTTAAAACAAACAAGAAAGTATCTTTTATTTTTTCCATTTTTTTTAATTGGACAAATATTAGAAAAAAGAGTTTTAAAAAATATTAAGTGTTTTTTTGCACTAAGCAAAGAAGAAATGAATTATATAAAAAAAACTTCTCCGAATTCTAAAGTAAAATTTCAAACAATGGGAATTGAAGAAGAATATTTTGAAAATATAAGTAAAAAATTAGCAAGAAAGAAATTAAAATTACCACTAAACAAAAAAATATTTATTTTTATAGGAAGAATTAACAAAGAAAAAGGGATAAAATATCTACTCGATTCTATGAAGAAATTAAAAGATATAGATTTAAAGATACTCGGTTACACTCAAAGCATTAATTATTTTAAAGAATATTCAAAAAAACTTAAATTAAAAAATGTTGAATTTCTAGGAGGGGTTTTTGGTAAAAGAAAGTTATTATATCTAAGTGCTGCAGATGGATTAATCCTTCCATCCTCTAAGGAAGGTGCTCCGGTAACAATAATGGAGGCATTTGCAAGAAATCTTCCTGTAATTACAACTAATGTTGGAGGAGTTCCTTTAATGGTAAAAGATAAAAAGAATAGTTTAATTATAAAAGAGAAAAATTCACAAGATATTGTTAGAGCAGTTAATCAATTTGTAAAAAAACCAATAAAAAATGTTAAAAAATATAGTGATAAATATAAATGGAAAAATATAATTAAAGATACAATTAAAGAATATGAAAATTAATGAAAATAGATGGAATATTGCTCAAGAATCAGAGAAAAGATATTGGGAACAATTTAAAACAAAATCTCTTTTAGAATACCTTGAAAAAGAATATAAAAAAGATTTAGATATACTTTTAAAAAAATTAGAAAAAACTATAAAAATAAATAAAAATACAAAAATCCTTCAAATTGGATGTGGCCCATTAGATATTATAAATTATTTTAAAAAAGGGAAAACATATTCAATAGATCCTCTAGCTAATTTTTATAAAAAAAGATTTAAAATAGATTATAAATCAACTCATTTAAAAGAAGCCCCTGGAGAACAAATTCCCTACAAAGATAATTATTTTGATTTAGTTATAATAAATAATGTTTTAGATCATACTAAAGATCCTGAAAAAGTGCTCTCTGAAACTTACCGTGTTTTAAAAAAAGATGGAATACTTCATTTAGAAATTCAGATTTATCAAAAGATCTTTTTATTGCTTACAAAAATATGGGGTCCTCTTAAAAAATTATTTACAAGGGAGATGTTTAATATCCATCACCCACACATGTTTCTCTCTTATGATGTGGAAAAAATCATATCTAAAAAATTCATAGTTATCAATAAAGAATATGAAGATATAGAAAAATTAAAAGAAGAAAGAAAAAAACAAAGATTTACTTTAAGATTCTTAGCATTATTTAAAATTTTGGGAAATATAAACTACAGATTTGTTTGCAAGAAAAAATAATATGTCTTATAAAACTATGAAAATAAAAAAGTATTATGATTTTTTAAGAAGTAATAATTCATTTTTGAAAACTAAATCTAATCAAAAGATAAAAATTCTTCTTAATATTCTAAAATACCTAAAATCAAACAAAAAATTAATTGTTAAAAATAAACCAATAATTGCTCAAATAGAACCAACTTCTCATTGCAATCTTAAATGTGAGATGTGTATTAGAGAGAAAATAAATGTTTCTATTGGAACAATGTCTTTTAAAAATTTTAAAACAATCTTAGAAAAATTAGATTCATTATCTAAAATACATATTTCAGGACAAGGTGAACCTTTTCTTAATAAAGAATTATTTGATATGATAAAATATGCAAATAAAAGAGGGATAACTGTTTTTTTTACAACAAATGGGACAATGTTAACAAAAGAAATTATTCATACGATATGCAAGGTAGATATAGGTGAAATAGGAATATCAATTGATTCTACAATTAAGGAAAAATATGAAAAAATAAGAAAAGGTGCCAATTTTAATAAAGTTAAAACAAATATAAAAAATTTAGTTAATGAGTTACAAAAGAGTAAGAAAAAAACGATTGTAAGTACAAGTGCAGTTATTTTAAAAGATAATTTTAATGAAATACCTGAATTTATAAAATTAGCAAATAGTCTTGGTATAAAAAAAGTTGGATTTCAAACAATTCAAGAAAAAAAAGATTATATTGATAAATATAATTCAAAAACAAAAACTCAAGTAGTTTCAAATTTTAACAAAGAATTAAAAGAAAAAATAAAACAAGCAAAAAAAATTGCAAAAAAATACAAGATAACAGTTATATTTGATGAAGAAAAAAGTCCAGGATGTATCTGGCCTTGGAGAAGCATTTATATTACGTGGAATGGAAATATTACTCCTTGTTGTAAAATACTTGATTATAAAAAACCCTATTTTGGAAATATTTTAAAAGAAGATTTCTGGAAAATTTGGAATGGAAAAGAATATCAATTAACTAGGAAATTATTGAAACAAAGAAAAGCGCCTTTAACATGCAAGGGATGTAATATGGTTTAAGAAAGAACATATAAAATATCTCTTGCAAAACTTTGAGGAAATATCTTTGCTAAAAAATTCTTAAAAAATTGCGGTAAAAAGGAAGGGTTAGTTGGAGGAACATAATCTTTTTTTAAAATTTTAAATCCATTATTAATTAAGAATTTTTCTCCTGTTCTTATTGAAAAAAAATGTAAATGCCCGTATGGATCAAAAGGATCTTTTGTTATAGGTTTATTAAAAAGAAATCTAATCTTATTTAAAACATGATAATCATTAGGAAAAGTTATAATTATTTTTCCATTTTCATTTAATCTTCTTTTTGAATCATAAAGAAGTTTTTTTGAATCTATTACATGTTCTAGTATATCTAATAAAAGGACATAATCAAATTTCTTATTTTTAAATGGAATTTCATCTTTATTCAAATCTGCTTGTTTCACATTTATATTTTTTTTAATTAATTCATTAACTAAATTTTTATCTATATCAACTCCAGAATATTTGCAATTTGGAATAAAATTCCGAAATATCCCCTTATTACATCCGATATCAAGTACTTGAGAATTATCTTTAATTAATTCTGCAACTTTCTTAAACTTATTTTCTAAAAAAATTTGATGATTGTCCATTTGATAATTAGTAAATCTTTCCTTAAAAATTTAAGTAGATTGTATTTCTTTTATTTCTACGCTTGTATGACCCAGTTCTTGTTTATTATTTGTTGTAACCTTGACATCACAAGGATTGCATTGCCCATATTTATCACAATCCATAAAATCATCTTCAACAGAAAAAGAATTATCCGTTATATTCCCAATAGGATTCTCTCTTGCATAAAGATCTCTATGACATCTATAAGTATCTCCTTTTGGTCCAATTAATAATTCAGAAGTTTTACATTTACAAGATTTTGTTTTTTCTTGAAGGGTAGACTTTGGAAATTTGGAATAATCCCCATAAGGTTCTCCCTTATATACTCCTGTAAAACTCTTAGTTCTAAAATCAATCTCTTTATCCTTACATATAAATTGCATTGTATCAGATATACTCGAAAGTTGTGTTGAACTAGGATATAGAACACTCCAAATTCCAATACTAAATCCTTTATCTTGTAATAATTTTACATTATCTGCAAGTTTTACTGCATCATTCATCGCTTCTGGATGATAACTAACCCTTATAGAAGAATAAGGAGAATCTCTTTTAACTCTATTGGGGTCAACGTCAGATATAAACTTTTCTAATCCTTTTTTTCCCCACATTAAATTAGTAAGTATATCAATATTAAGTTCTGGTTTTAAATTATTAATTATATAAATAAAATCTTTATGTAAAAAAGGTTCTCCTCCGCCAAGAGTTATAGGTAAATTTTGTTTTGATTCAATCTTATTCAAGGCATTAACCCATTCTTCTCCTGAAATTTCGTTAAATTCATTTCTATTAAATTTAACCTCATTGCCTAAAGAATTTATACAAAAACTACAACTAAGATTGCATCTCATAGTTAAAAATGCTGCAATGTATTTATAGGTATCTGGAATAATTATTTCCCCTTTTTTCATAAATTGAGATTAAAAATAGGGTTTAAAAGAATTATTATGGATGAATATATACAAAAACTATAGTCCTAATTTTTCCTTATTTTTTAAAATAAAATCCATGTAATAAGGGGCCAATTTTATTTTATGCAATTCTTCAAATCTAAAATAATTTAATCTTTGACCTTCATTTAATTTAATTTTATTTAAAGGAGTATTTACTTGACCAATAAAGATAGAATTATTACAATTGTCCCCTGCCAAAATATTTCCAATAAATTCTATTTTTCCTATATTAACATTTTCTATCTCCTCGTCTATTTCTCTTTTAATTGATTCTAAATCTGTTTCATCTTTTTCTGTTTCCCCTCCAATAAAATCCCAATATCCTGGAAAAGGTATATCTAATTTATTATCTCTTAAAAATAACAAGAATTCTTTTTTAGAATTTAATAATATTATTTTTGATGCTCTTCTCATTTTATATAAATCTGCTTTATGATTTTTAATTCTTTTGGATGAATTATATCTTTTTTATAAAAAAGAATTATTCTTTATGGATATATTCTAAGGGAAGTGTTTTAATTACGTTCCAATTTTTATCTACCCACTGAATACATTGTTCAATTCCCTTATCAAAATCTACTTCTGGTTTCCAATCCAAGCTGTCTCTTGCTTTGCTTGAATCTAAAAGATATTCTGAATCCTGTCCTTTTCTTTCGTCAACTACTTTAACAGAATCTTCAAAATTTTTCCCTACTTTTTTAAGAATCTTCCTAACCAAATTATTAATACTAATTCCTGAATCTGGAGATAAATGATATACTTCTCCATGATTAATATCTTCTAATATTTTCAATATACCGGCACAATCATCTTGAACATGAAGATATGATTTTATTGCTTTTCCTCCTCCATGAAGCTGTATTTTCTCTCCTAATTTTGTATAAATTATTGTACGCGGAATAATTCTAAACAATTGTTGACCTGGACCATATACATTAGTAGATCTTACAAAACTTGCAGGAAAATTAAATTGTTTTATTAAATTTTGGATAAACATATCTCCTGCTGCTTTTGAAGATGCATAAGGGGTACTTGGATTAAAGGAGGTATCTTCATTAATTTCATTGCACGAACCATAAACTTCGGGAGTAGATACCTGAACATACTTTTCAAAGGATTTTATTCTCCTTGATTTATTTGTTAAATTAACAATTCCTAAACAATTAGTACGGAACCAATGTTCCGGATTATCCCAACTTTGTCCTACCATCCCTTGGGCAGCAAAATTAACTACTTTTTTTACCTTTTCTCCTTCAAAAATATCAATTATATCATCTAAGCCATTATTTATATTTCCTTGAAAAAATTTAAATCCCTCCTTACCTTTATATGGAAGAAATATTGGATTGTATTCTGCAGATCTACTAATCCCAATTACTTTATAATTTGTATTCTCTAAAACATGATTAACAAAATGAGCTCCTGAAAATGAATTACTTCCAATAACTGCAATTTTGTCCATTTTTTAAATTAAGTAAGTTGATTTTTAAATATTTGTATATTAAATAAAATTAATATGTTGAGGGGGTTTTCCTTTTGGTTCTTCTAATTTAATACTTCCTTGTTTTACATTCCATAAATATTCATTAATTCTATCTTGACAACACATAATTCCGCAATCAGTATGAACATTATGATTATCAGACGCTAGATGGTTTATAACTTCCCAATATTTATCGCTTTTCAAGATATCTTTAAAAGATGTTTCTGTAATATTTCCTATGTGGTGCTGTTTATATTTTGAATTAAAAAGTTGTCCACATGGAGCAACTAATCCTGAACCTGATAATTGCATAAGAAAAGGAGTTCCATAGCATTTAGAATATTTCTTTTCTCCTCCACTTAGAATTTTTGACCATTTAGCTTTAACGAAATAATTGTCCGTAGAGTATGCTTCAGCTTCTTCTAAAGTATTAATTAAATCAGAATCAAGATATTCTTTATAATTTGATCCAAGTTCTCTTTTTTCATCATCACTACAATGTTTTATTACTAAATAATCTACTCCAAGATCTTTTCCTAATTTTGTAAGAGGAATAACATCTTCCTTAAATTTTGGTAGAAATACCATTTGCATCCCAATTGTCACATCTAATTTTTTGTCTTTTTTAATTTTAACACTTTTTTTAATATTTTCTATAACTTTATAGAAATCTTTTTCCTTACAACCATGAATTTCAGAGTATCTTTTTGGAACTCCTGCAGAAATATTAAACCTAAACCATGTAGAGGACCCTAATATTTTCTCTAGCTCTTCTTCCTTTAAAAGAGCCCCGTTTGTTGCAACAGCCATATCTACTCCTTTCTTTTTTCCATAAACTAAAGTTTCTGCAAAATGAGGTGAAACAGTACTTTCACCATCTCCCATAAGAATTACTCCTTTAACCCCTAATTCTGCACAATCATCTAAGAATCTAAAGGTATGATCTTTAGTCATTTTTGTATTATCATTCTTTTGCAATTGACTGTAGCAATAAGTGCATTTAAAATTACAAGCTCTTGTTAAAGCATAATCTATTGTAATTGGAACTATTCTTTCTCCTTTTAACCATGCTTCAACTCTATCTTTGTGCCAAGCTAATTTATGCCCATCCAAAATTATTGGTTCATTTCTCTTTTTATCCATTTTTAGAGTATAATTCTTTTTTTTCTATAATTATTGCCGAGTTCTTAAAGGTTCCTAAGGTTTGATATGTTTCAAGAATTTGACTTGCAGTTTGAGGTTTATATATTGGTAAAGAAAATAAATTCTCAAAAGCTTTTGTAAAATTTTGAATATGTTGAGGTCCCGGATAAAGAGGAGTTTCTTCTCCTGCAACTGCTCTTATTAACACAGGTGCTTTAAATTGTCCTTCGGACATTGCTTCTAATTTATCTAAATGATTTACTAATGAATCTAGAGCAATCAACATAAAATCATGTCTTTCAAAAAATAAAACAGGCTTGTAATTTGTTAAAGCTAAACCAATTGCTAATCCTGACATTAAATTTTCTGCTAGAGGAGTTTCTAATAATTGGTTTTTAGGAATATTTGAAAGAGTACCATATGCTTTTGTTCCATATTTTATATTATAACCAATAAAAATTGCTTTTTTATCTTCTGCTAATTTTTCCATTGATTGTTTAATTGCTTCTCCGTAGGCAAGACTTGTTTCTAATTTAGAAGATTTTTCCTTTTTATGTTTTATTTTTTTATACCACTTTTTAATTTTTAGATTAGAGAAATCTATTCTTTTTCCAGTATCATAATGAGGATATGTTGATTTGTAATTATATCTTTTAACACATGAAGGCCAATTAAATTCAGATTGATTATAACGATCTTTTTTTGGTGTAGCAACAGATCTATTATTATCTTCAATAATAAAAGTACAAGGGAGATTCCAACCATCAACATATCTTGCTGCTTCAGAAAAATGTCCTTCTTCCTCGGCACCATCACCTAAAAAACACCAAACATGATTTTTGCTTTTGTTTTTTTTAAGTCCTAAAGCTACTCCTGCAGCAATTGGTGTACCGCCTGCAACAATTGATGAAGTAAGAAAATTTATATCTTTATCAAAAATGTGCATACTTTTTCCATCTAAAATCTTCTTTTCTAAAACTTTTGGAGAACCCCCTTTTAAAAGATAATGATAATGACTTCTATGTGTTGAAAATACATAATCTTCTTCTTTTATATCTTTAAAAATTTCAATTAATTGTTCTTCATTTCCTCCAGAAAGATGAATTGGACAAGAAAGTTTGCCTTTTTCCCAAAGATTAGCAATATGCCTTTCAAAATCAATTAATTCTTGTTTGGTTATCTTCTTTCTCATTTTATATAAAATTATCATGCGGTTCATGATTTTTTAATCTATGTAAATACCTATTAATTGGATCTAATCTGCATCCCTTTCTACATTCCGAAATTCCCTGTTGTCTTATTTTTTCTATCACTTGTTTTCTTTTAGCTCCCTTCCAAATTTCATTAAAATTAGCTTTATATATATTCCCATAGCTAAATTCTTCATTTTTATAAAATAGATTGCACGGAATAACATTCCCTTTTGAATCTATTAATGTAAAAAAAGGAAGACCATAACATTCAGAATAATTAATTCCTTCATTAATCCTTTTTGCTGTTTGTTTCCTAAATAATACTTTAAAATTATCTGAATCAAATTCAGTTAATTTTTCTTCAAGTTGATTAAATACATCAATTCCTACTGAATAATCATTAATACTACTAGGGTGATGGGAATAAGGTTTAATCTGAAGATTATCTGCCCCAATATTTTTTAATATTTTTGCCAGTTTTGGTGCTTCATTTATATTTTTGGATATTGCTAAAAATTGAGTCCCTATTGTTGGATCTAAATTATTCTTCTCTTTATATTCAACACATTTTCTTATATTTTTTATTACTCTAAAAAAATCTTCTTTTTTTGTCTTATGAACTTGTGAATAATTTTTAGAACTACCTGAATTAATGCTAAATCTTAGCCATGAAAGATTTGGTAAAATTTGTTTTATTTTTTCATCAGTAAAAGGAACACCATTTGTAGTCATAGAGACATCTATTCCAGATTTTTTTGCTGTTTCTACAAATAAGCCTATATTCTTATGTAATAAAGGTTCTCCTTCTCCTGCAAACATAACTGATTTTACCCCTTGCTCCCCCATATTTTTTAATGTTGATACCATAATATCCTTGTCAATAAAATCTCTTCCATATTCTAAATAATCAAGAGCACAAAAAGCACATCTATGATTACAAGTATTAGTTGGTCCTATTTCCACATAAATTGGATAACAATCTTCCTCTTTTTTCCATTCAGCAACTCTTTCAGGATGAAACATTAATTTATGGTTATCTACATCTATCATTTTTTATATAATGAGACTAAAATTTCTATTAAAGAAAATCAGAATGTTCTTTTGATACATCACAATTATCTAGAGTTATTTCTAATTTTCCGGAGGTTATTTTTCCGTCTTTTATTTCTTGCTCCATAATCTCATTGAATGAATCAAGAACTTTCTTGTATTTTTCACTATCTTCTTTACTAATATTTGAATTTGTCAATAAACCTACTGCTCCATAAGATTCTATATTTGTAAGGTCATATCCTATTTTAAGTTTTCTCATTTTTACCTCCTTTCATTTTTTATATTTAAAAAATTTATGAATAGTTTCTATTACATACTCTACTTGTTCATTAGTTAATTCAGGGTGAATTGGAAGAGATAAAATTTCCTTACATATTTTTTCATTTATTGGAAAATTGTAATTAGGCAAATTTAATTTTTGATTATGGTGCAATGGTTCTGAAAAATGAGCAAATACTTCTATACCATTTAGTTCTAAAAAATCCATAAGCTCTTGCTGATAAGATGTACGAATTACATATGAATTATATGTATCAAAATAATCTTGTTGTGAAAGCAAAGGAGGTAGTATTAAAGGTAAATCTGCTAATCTTTCAGCGTAGATTGATGCTATTTCTCTTCTTCTTTTTATAAATTGATCAAGTAATTTAAATTTAACATTTAAGATAGCTGCTTGTAAATTATCTAATCTAGAATTAAAACCAAAGCAGACAATTTTTTTCCCTTTTTCAGTTAATTTTTGACAATGGTCTCTTAAATATCTTATTTTTTCAGCTATTTCATCATTATTTGTAGAAACAAAGCCTCCATCTCCTCCACAACTTAAAGTTTTCATTGGGTGTGTAGAAAAACAACCAGTTAATCCAAAACTGCCTGCTTTTTTTCCCTTATAAAGTGAGCCAAGAGATTGACAAGCATCTTCAATAATTATTAAATTATATTTTCGTGCTATTTCTATTAATCTATCCATATTACACATTCTTCCATTTAAATGAACAGGAATTATTGCTTTTGTCTTATCTGTTATTGCCTTTTCAACTTCTTCAATATCCATATTAAAATCCTCTTTGATATCAACTAAAACTGGCTTAGCTTTTCTATGAACTATTGCAGCAATTGTTGCAACAAATGTATGAGCTACAGTTATTACCTCATCTCCTTCTTTTATCCCTGCAGCTTCTACAGAAAGGGATAAAGCATCTGTTCCAGAATTAACTCCAATAACATGTTTTACATCTAGATAAGAGGCCATATTATCTTCAAATTTTTTAACATCATCTCTAAGAATAAAACTTCCTTCTTTCATAACTCTTTTAAATTCTTCTGTAAGTTCTTTTTCTGAATTTTCAAATTGTAAAGAAAGATCAATATAAGGTACTTTCCATTTCATTTTTTAATAAATTTTTTTTACCTCCTTATAAACAGTTTCAGGAAAAATAGATTCCATACATTGTTTCTCTTCATTACACTTTATATCAAAACAAGGAATACATTTTTTATATTTTTGAGATTGTTCTGGCAAAAGGGCTTTTCCTCTCTCATAAAAATAAACTTCTTTATGAGGTGTTGGTCCAAAAAGTCCTAATACTTTTTTCTTGAGAGCTATCCCTAAATGCATTCCTAAACTATCATTTGTTACAATTAACTTACAAGAATTAATCCAATCCATATATTTATTCAAATCAGTAGTTATCTCTTTATGTTTTTTATCATCTTGCCTGCTTACTTTAAATCCATCTCCTTTCAAAAGTTTCTCTAATCTATCCCAATTTTTTTTAGGCCAACTTTTTATAGGCCACTTGGGACCAATTTGAGTATTTAATCCAATATCATAAATTTCTCCATTATTTGGTTTGTAACCCAAAACATATTCTTCTCCATCCCATTCTTTTCCTACAACTTTAAATAAAAGTTTTTGAGCAGTCTGTAAATTACTTTTTTTAAGATGAGGGCTAACGCTTAAAGACAATATATCAAGAGCATTATCAAAAGCTTTAGTTTTTCCTGCACTCTTATCAAATCTAAATCCCTTTTTGTTCCAAGCATCCACTTTATTTGCAAATTTACAAATATCTATATTCTTCTCTAAATTAATTAATATATCAAATTCTTCATCTAACAAATGCATTGCATTTTCAAAATCAAGAGGCAATAATCTGTTAATGTATTTATTTTGCTCCAGTAAAGGATATGCGGCTTTATCTGTTAACCAAGTAACATTATCTTTTGCATAAAGATGTAATAATGTTGTTGATCTTAAAACATCACCTAAACTAACTTTTTTTAAATGATTCTCAACATCTAGTATCTCAGAATAACCTGTTTTAATGATTAATACTCTCTCTTTTTCCATAAGAAATCAGGATAGAAATGAATTTAAAAGTATTATGTATCTAAAATTCAACTATTTATTTTCCACAACTTCCTTAATAAACTTTTCTAATCTTTGAAAATTTTTATCCATATCAAAATCTTCTCTTGCTTTTTTAACATTTCTTATAAGTTGGGAATAATTTAATTTTTTTAATCTTTTTTTTAATGTCTTTAAATTCTGAATTTTATAAGGAATACTAACTCCATATTTATCTAATAATTCTCCTGTAAAAATAGCATCATCCTCATATATTAACGGAAGCCCTGCTTCTAGATAAGAAGCTATTTTATTTCCTGTTGAAAATTTTAATTCTAAGTCATATTTTGAAAGTTCTGTTTTGGGTCCTGAAGGATAAAGCCCATAATCATATTTTGATATTTCAGCTGCTATTTTATCTGGTTCTAAAGGTAAATGGAAATGGAAATATTTTGATTTTAAAAGATCTCCATATGCTCTTGTAAATGCAGAATCTTCTTTAAAGAATTTTGTTAGTTGTTCTTTTGAAATAGAATTTGGTCTTGAATATATATGTATATGAATTTGTTGGTTTACTAAATCATTTAGAGTATTATAAACATATTTTGCTCCAATAGGTCCAACATTTCCCATAGAATCAATATGAACTATATGGATTTCTTTATCTTTCTTTGAAAGCTTATTTTTATTAATAGGAACATTAAATTCTTTTAAACAATAAGGAAGAAAACTTAGAGTGAGAGGAGATAATTTTATGTTGTCTCCTAACATTCTTCCATTTAAAAATTCCAATTCTTTATTATATCCCTTATGCATTATTCCTTTAGCATTCTCAAAACAAAATCTTTCTGCATTAAGTTCAAATTTTGACATTCCTCCAAACTTTATTGCATGTTCAACACTTTTGTAATACTGGCAACGAATATCATAAGGAAAATAAATTATTGGGATTTTTTTAAATAATTTCATAGTTAATGCACATGGCCAACTTGGAGAGCCCCTGGTAAAGATTGCATAAGGTCTTAGTTTTAAGATAGAAATCATAGATTTAAAGAGCTCTTTAGATTGTTTAATTAAAGATAATAAAATTAAATGAGCATTTTTTAAATTTATTTTAAAAAAACTAAGATCCAAGAAGATTATTTTATCAAAAGCTCCTTTATGAAATTCTTTTGATGCTCCTTTTGATTCTAAAAGAATTATTAAAGTTGTTTCATATCCTTTTTTCTTAAATAATCTAGCTATTTTATAGACCATAACTGTTGGAAAGGGTTCTAGAAAAACTATTTGTTTTTTGTTTTTCTGTTTAAGTTTCATCATATTTCCTAATTTAATTATTTTATAAATTTATTCATAAAAAAATAATAGGATTCATACATAAATCTTTAAAAAGATTTTAAAATCCTTATTAAAAAGAATGTGATTAGTATATATTCGAATTTATATTAATAACTATCGAAATGCTTTAAAACTATATAAATAAAAAAATAACATGAGAGATGATTGGCAAGAAAAAGCAAAGAGAAAAGAGTGGAGTAATAAAAGTCAATACAATTCCTTTAATTCATATAAGGGTTTAACTTACTTTGAAAGCCATTATAAACCAATAGCTAAGTGGTTTAACTCTCCTGAACTTCCTCCTCCAATTGAACTTTCTTTAGATCCTACACATCTATGTAATTTTAAATGTGATCATTGTAATGCTCAAAGATATCTTGTGCACAATCCTAGTGAAGTTCCAGAGGACAAAAAAGTTATGACTATTGAACATCTAAGAAAATTAGTAGATTTTGCAGCTAAATGGGGTGTTAGAGGAGTTTGTATTGGTGGTGGTGGAGAACCACTTATGAATAAAAATGTTTGGGAACTTCCAGCATATATTTCAAACAAAGGGATGGTATCTTCATTTGCTACAAATGGGGCTTTAATTAATGAACAAATTGCTAGACAAATGATGTTTTGCAGATGGGTTGGTGTTTCTGTTGATGCAGGATCAAGAGAAACATTTCAAAGAGTTCATGGTGTAGATAATTTTGATAAGGTAATAGAAAACTTAAGGCTTCTTGTAGAGACTAAAAAAAGTACTGGTTCTAAAATTGATATCTCTTATAAGTTTTTGATTTCTCCATACAATTGGAAAGATATAGAAAAAGCTTGTAAACTTGCAAAGGAAATTGGAGTTAGAGATTTTCATGCGCGACCGGCTGATTTTCAAAGAAAAGATTTTAAAGAAATAACTGAACTTAATTATAATTTTCAAGAAATTCATGAACTTTTTGAAAAATGTCATGAAATGGAAGATGAAAATTTTAGAGTATTTACTGTAATGCATAAATATGATCCTGAATTTAAAATAAAACACACTTTTAAGAAATGTTGCAGCTCAACTTTAATGTTGCAAGCATGTTCTGATGGAAATTGTTATATTTGTGCAGATCATAGAATAGAACAAAGGTTTTTATTGTGCAATCATTTTCCTAATCCAGAAAAAATAACGGAAGTTTGGGGAAGTGATAAACATAGAAAACTTTTAAATTCAGTTGATGTTAATAAGGAATGTGCAAGATGTACTTATGGAGAATATGCAAGACAAATTGAAGAATTAGCAATAGGCTCTATAGAAGATGATCCTATGTGTGTTGATTTTCCTTAAGATAGAAAGATATTTAATCTATTCCTCTTAGAATTTATTATGAATTAGGTAACTATTTTTAAATTATATGGTTGAAAAAAATTATTAATCTTCTGCGTTTGATGCTTTAATTAAATCTTCTTGATTGTATACAAAATCATCAGTATAATTATTATAAGATCTTCTTGGAAGTCCGATTGGCTCTGCACTAATTTGTTTTGGATGGGGAATATTTGATTTGTACTTCCAGTTTAATATGTGTGCTGTAACGTGAGCAGTTGAAAATTCTCCACGAGGACTTTTAGCCAATTGTTCAAGAGTAAAGACTCCTATATTTCCTTCTGTAACAATATTCTTCTTATCTTTAAGATTTTTTTCTACACATTCAATAACTTCTCCATTGATTGATGTATAAAAAACACTATAAACACCTTGATAAGGTTTATTTCCTCCTTCAATGACTTCTGGTTGTCTTACCATAAAATCTTGTAATGGTTGAACATTTCCTAACAATCCGTTTCGGACTAGGCGAATATCTTCTTTAGAAGCCCAATCAACTTTTCCCACATACATTTTTTCTTCTGGATGATTTGGATCAAATTCTTCTGAAATTTCTCTTAACAAAACATTTTCAGTGGTTGTATCTTTGGGTTCTGGATTTCCTCCAATATTATTTGCAGATAATCTATAAGCCTTTCTTGGATAACCTTCATCATAAACACTCATTAAAAATTTTCCTACATCCTTTGAGTAAGCAACTACAACAGATGGATGGCAATCCGATTTTTCTTTTACCATTTTATTAGTTTTATAAATCAGTTTTTAAATTTAATTGTGGCATAATATATACAATTTAAAATATATTTAGTATTCTTATATTTTCTCTCTTAATTTCTCCCCTAACTCTTTATTCCCTGCTGATATAATGGGGTATGTCTTGTCAAATTTAAATTCCTGATTATCTAAAGAATTTCCTTTAAAGTCAACTAGATATCCTCCTGCTTCCTTAACAAGTAAATATCCTGCTCCAAGTTCATGTGCTTTTTGTTTATTCAAAATATAAATATCGGCATGCCCGCTTGCAACACATGCAAGACCAAATCCTGCTGAAGAAACATTGTGTGACCAGCAAGAACCATAAACATTTGCAAACTTTTCCATCTCTTCTCTTGAAGGACATGGACCGTGGTCAATGTATGCAAAAACATCTCTTCCTAAATCTTTTATCTTAGAAGGTTTAACTTTTTCACCATTAAAATAACATCCTTTATCTTTTTCAGCATACCATAAATTATTATTTTTTACGTCCATAACAGCTGCAAATACAGCCTCTTTGAATTTTGGAGTTTCTGAATGATTAAAGGCAGATATAACTGTAGTTGATGGTAAAAGTCCTCCTCTTTGATAATTAAAAGTTCCATCTATTTCATCAAAATAAATTATATATCTTGGGTCTGATGGAGAATTTATTATTCCTGCTTCTTCACTATGAAATATTGCATCTAAACTAGAATTTAAAAAATGCTTTTTTAATGTTTTAGATACTGCCATGTCTGATTTTGTTAATGGCTCTCCTTGTTTTGGCAATTCTTTTCTTCCTTCTTCTCCAAGAGATTCTACTGTTTTTTTAGCTTCCCTTAAGGCACTAAGACATATCTTCTTTAGATTAGAGTGGTCTTCCATTCTCACGTTATATAAAAATGGTTTTTAAGGATTTAGATAATAAAATATATAAAGAGAAAAACAGCCTAAATCTTATGATACAAAGAAACGTTGTAATTGCTATTATCTTAAACAATAATAATGAAGTTCTTCTTCAAAAAAAGGATTTGGGACATCCATGGCTTCCTGGAAAGTGGTGTTTTTTTGGAGGAAAGCTTGAAGAAGGGAGTAACTCTAAAGATATACTTAAAGAAATATTAAAAAGAAAAATTGGAATTGAAGTTGATATTATTAAATTTTTAAAAACTTCTCCATACAAAATTGAACATTCAAAAGGGATAGAAGAGGGGGAAGATTATATCTATCTTTGTAGGTTTAATGGAAAACTATCTGATATAAAACTTGATGAAGGGGCAGGTTTTGCATTTTTAGATAAAAAAGAATTATAAACAATTCCAATTACAAAACATAGTCTAAAAATTTTAAAAGAATATTTTGAATCCAGAGGTAAATAAAGAATTAAATTATTATAAAACATATTAATAAATCCTTATAAAATAAAAAATTATAAATTCATCAATGACAAAAATATTAAATTCAATTAGGGAATTCGTAAAACCCAAATATGAAAAATTAAAATGTTGGGTTCATAAATGGCATCATGTAGAGAGAGTTGCTTATTATTCAGGAATACTAGCAGAACTAGAAAATGCAGATAAAGAATCTTGTATTATTGCAGCTTATTGCCATGATTTGGGAAGAATTGAAGAAGAAAAGCTTAAGACAGAAAAAGGCTCTTCTTCACCACATCCATTACTCTCTATTGAACCAACTATAAAAATTTTACAGGAAAATGGAATTTCAGGGGTCAAGTTTAGCGAGATAATCGAAGCGATAATTGTTCATTCTTACAAAATTTATGATGGCAATAATAAAGTTGCCCAGATTCTTCAAGATGCTGACAAAATGGCTGGCTTGGGTTTTCATGGTATTTTAGATGCTGTTAAATATTTTGGAGGAAAAGATTATATAGATTCTAAAAAAATAAGAGATAATCAAAAAGATTCTAGAAAACTTAAGGAATTCTGTGGGGAAATTTTTAGAAAAATAGAGAAAGATGTTTTAGAGAAGACTTTAAGAGGATTAAAATTTAAAAGTGAATGGTTTGATATGCTTCATACAGAATCGGCAAAAAAAATAATTAGAAAAGACTATGAAGATTTTGAGTGGGCAAGAAACAAATTAATTAATCTCGAACAATCTTCTTTTTAGTCTTAATTTTATCATTTCTTCTATATGTTGTCTTGTCTAAAAATAATAAAATTAATTTTACAAATTAAAATGATTGATAAATTCCATATATTTATCATCCTTGGAAAAAGGTTTAGTTGCAGCAATATTCTCTTTAACTTCTTGAGGGGATGCTGAACCAATAAGGATTACACTAGAAGAATTATTTAAAATATAATTAAAATTAACTTGTTGTAAATTTAATCCATTTTCAATACACCAATCATACATTTTATATAACTTATTAAAATCAATTTCTTTATCGATATTAAGAAGATGTTTATCCATTATTTTTGGATTTTTTCCAGATAAACGGCCAAAACATAAAGCTGATCCTATCATTACTCCAACATTTTTCTCTTCGCAAGAAACTAATAAATCTTTAGCACTCTGCCTTAATAAATTATGATCTAAGTAAGTAATAATTACATCTGCAAAACCTGATTCGATAAATCTTTTATGTAACTTATGAGATCTAACTCCAAGACCAAAATATTTAACTATTCCTTCCTTCCTCATTTTAATCATTTCTTTTATAGCTCCTTTTTTTCCTAAAGCTTGTTCAAATCCTACTTCATCAGGATCATGTATATGAAGAATATCAATATAATCTATATTTAATTTTTTCAAACTATTTTCAACACTTCTTCTAAAATTATCTTTAGAATATCCTAAATATCCTGGACCAGTACCAGCTTTAGTACTTAAAACAATGGAATCTCTATTTTTATAATCTTTAAAAAACAAACCAATTCTCCTCTCACTATCTCCATAAAATGGAGAAGTATCTATTAAATTAATTCCCTTTTCTACTGCAGTTTGAATAGTTTCTATTGCAAGACAATCATCCATAGGTCTTTCAAAGAAATTCACTGTTTTATTTGGAGCAAAACCTGCTCCACCCAGACCAATAATAGTAACATCTAATCCTGTTTTTCCAAGTTTTCTTTTTGGAATATTATAATCCATAAATTTTATGGATAAAGATGATTTTTAAAGATTTGTGTTCTAAATTTTTTAGAATAAATAAATTATTTTATATCTCCAAACAATTTTCTCTTTAATTTTATTTTTGTCATGTTTTCTATATGGTCTCTTGTTTTTTTCCCAAATTTCTTTTCTATCATCTCAAGATATCTTGGATTTTTAAAATAAACATCAAAAGCATAATCTCTAAATTCTAAAACATCTTTTGGAGAGAGTTTATCTGTTGGAAGAGGAATAAATCCATGAGAATGTTGAGCGTAATCTGCCCATGCTTCTGGAAATTCTACTCCTTTTTTTAAAGAATCTCGATAGAGTTGAGACCCTGGCCAAGCAATTGCACAATAGAAATTTATAAACTCACAATTCATCTCAATTGCCAGATTTAATGTTTCTTGCATAGTATCAAAATCATCTTCAGGCAAACCAAACATAAAATTTCCTAGAACATTAATATTAGCTTCTTTAATTTTATTTCTAACATCAAGCATATCTTTTTTTGTAAATCTTCCTTTTTCAGATTCATGTAAAACTGCTTCATTTGCTGCTTCAAAACCAAAACACAGCCATTTAAATCCTGCTTTTCTTAATTTTTTTAAAAGTTCTAAATCTATATTTTTAGTTACATCAACTCTCGCATATGCCCAAATATTTAAATCATAATTTCTCTCGATAAGCCCTTCTGCAATTGCTAGACATTGTTTTGTATCAAAAAGAAACATCTCATCTATAATTTTTATAACTTTAACATTATATTTATTTACGAGCATATCAATTTGTTTTAAAACCCATTCAGGCGTCCAATATCTAATTACTCTCTCTCCTCCAAAAGTTGCTTTAATTGAACAAAAACTACAATTAAAGGGGCATCCCATACTTGCAGATAAAGACGCATATTTTGGTCTTTGTTCTAAATTATCTAAACACTGCCAGTTGTGTGCTTTATATTTATCCATAGGCAATAAATCCCATGCAACTTCATCTAATTCAGATGTTAAATTATAAATATTTGAAGCTCTTGAGGTTGATTTTATTTCCCCATTTTCACGATACCACAAACCAGGAACTTCTTGAAAAGACTTGCCTTCTAATAAAGCTAAAAGTGTGTAAAATCCTTCACCTTCACATACAAAATCACACACTTCTTCTTTAATTGTTTTTTCTGGAAGAGCAGAAGGATGCAAACCTGTTAGAATTATTTTTCTCTCTGTATTTTTTAATTTTATTACTTTACAAAGATTTCTAACACTTGTCATTAATTGAGTAGACGCAGAAGGATGTTGTCCATAAACAACAATATTTACAAATAGAGGATTTTTCTTTTCAACTAAATCAGATGTTTCTTCATAAGTTAAATTTTCTGCATTTGCATCAATAATATCAATATTAAAACTTTTTTTTCTAATAAATCCTGCACTGAGTGCAGCCCAAAAAGGAGGCTCTATTGCAGAATAATCTTTACTTAAATCCTGATAAACTTTTTTTTTAGATCCACCAACATTAATAAATAACAGATCTAATTGATTTTCGGTCATAATAAATCTGTATTATATTTATATTTAAATCTTATGTATTGGAATTAATTATACTTAATAATAGAAAAGATTAAAAACCAAAAAAAATTAAGGATGAGATGAAAGATATGAATTTAAAAGATTTACAAAACAAAGCAAATGAATTAAGAAAGATTACTTTGAATATGTGTATAAAAGCTGGAACAGGTCATGTAACATCTTCTTTTTCTTGTGCAGAAATCTTAACCTCATTATATCATGGAAATATTTTAAATTATAATTTAGAAAATCCTAATTGGGAAGGAAGAGATAGATTTATTTTAAGCAAGGGGCAGGCAAGTCCTATTTTGTATGCAACACTTGCAGATATTGGATTTTTTCCAAGAGATTGGCTAAGTAGCTTTTGTTGTGAAGATGCTCGCTTTGGAGTTCACTTGCAAAATGATATTCCTGGAGTAGAATTTACAACAGGTTCTTTAGGACATGGATTAGGATATGGGGCTGGAATGGCTTTAGCAGCAAAAGTAGATAGAGAAAATTATCACACGTTTGTATTACTTGGAGATGCTGAATTACAAGAAGGAAGTAATTGGGAGGCTGCAATGTTTGCAAGCCATCATAAATTAAATAATCTTATTGCAATAGTTGATCGAAATGGTTATGGAGTATTAGCTCCAACAGAAGATGTCGTTTCATTAAATCCTTTAGATAAAAAATTTGAAGCATTTGGATGGGATGTTAAAACAATAAATGGCCATTCTATTAAGGAATTATATGATGCAATAGAAAATTTTAGAGCTCATAAAAGAGATAAACCTTTAATGATTATCGCTGAAACAGTTAAAGGAAAAGGATTAAAGTCATGGGAAAATGTTGCATTAACTCATGGAATGGCACCTCAAGGAGAAGAAGCAAATAAATTAGTAAATGAATTAGAAGAATATTCTTTTAAAATATAAAAATGAACACTAAAATTTCAATGAGAGATTCGTTTTGGAATAGAATTTATGATCTTGCAAAAAAAGATAAAAATATTATGCTTGTTGATGGAGATATGGGCGCTCCTTCTCTTGATAAATTTAGAAAAGACCTAAATGGACAATATTTTAGTGTTGGAATTGCAGAACACAATATGATTGCAATTGCTTCAGGTTTAGCAAAAGAAGGAAAAAAGGTTTTTACATATGCTATTGCTCCATTTATTACATCAAGATGTCATGAGTTTACAAAATTAAATTGTGGACTTATGAAAATTCCAATAAAGCTTGTTGGAGTTGGGGCAGGATTTAGTTATGATGATTCTGGACCCACGCATCACACAACAGAAGATATAACAATAATGAGAGCTATTCCAAATTTGGAAATTTATTCTCCATCAGATAGTTCTATGGCTTCAGAACTTGCAGAAAATATATGTAAATCAGATAAACCGGTTTATATACGATTAGATAGAGAAATTCATCCTAATCTTTCTCAAGAAGGAGAAAATTTTGAAAAGGGATTTAGAGAACTTAAAGAAGGAGAAAATGTAGCAATCATTGCAACAGGAAACCTTGTACATAAAGCATTAGAAGTTCATGATTATCTTATTAATAAAGGAATAAAAGTTGGAGTCATAGATTTATACAAACTAAAACCCTTGCCTCAAGAATTGAATATGACTTTAGCTAAATATAAAAAAATTATTTCTATAGAAGAACATATTCTTGATGGCGGTTTTGGAAGTATTATTGCAGAAACGATTGTTGATAATGATTTAGATGTTAAATTAAAAAGAATTGGTTTAAAGTCATATATCTATGCATATGGAGGACGAGAAAATATAAGAAAATCATGCGGAATAGATATAGATTCTATTATTAAAAAAGTAAGTGAATTTATTAATTAAAAAAATTCAATGCTTCCCAACTTTCTTTATCAAGAGCTCTTTCAAATAAATATTTAAAAATAAATTTTTTCCCTGGATAGGATAATAAAAATAATTTAAACATATATGGATCCAATATCTTTTTTTGTCTAACAAGAGAAAATAATTTATCAAAAAAAGGTGTATTAAAAACATTTTTCATATCTTTATAAGGAATTTTTCCCACACTTTGTATTTTAACTAAGGGGATAGAGATAAATACTGTATTTTTATCATTTAATAAATTACAAACTTCTCCATGGAATAACTTTTGAAATGATTTTAAATTATTCAAAAAATAATTTTTTCTTACCATTAATTGATTTATATTCAATATTTTGTAAAAATCCTCTTTTTTTAAGGTATTAAATGATTTTTTTGATAAGTTTACTAAATAATCTCCTAAAGATTCAGAATAAACAAGATAATCACAGCAACTTATATCTTTTTTAGAAATTTTTAAAGAATAAGATTGAAAATAATTCTTATGAGTGGATTTTTTATTAGATGCTTTAGAAAAATCCACATAATCTGCATTTTTTAATTTTTCTTTTAATTTATTAATTGGCAAACTTATTTCGTTTTCAGATAGAGTAATTATTTTTTCACTAACTTCTGGAGGATTATAATGTTTAATTTTGTCTTTTTCTATTTTGTTAAAATAGTTTGTGAATAATTTTTCCCAAGAACGATTTTTTACAATATGATTGTAACCTTCTTTTGCAAGATTTTTTCTTTCTTTTTCATGTTTAAGATAATATTTGATTTTTTTAAGGAGTTCTTCTTCGCTTCTAAAATTCATCTCCTTATTGTCTGCAAGAAAATCTATAGTTTTACTTGTATATTCGGTTAATAAAAATGAATTACATGCAAGTATTTCTATTGGACGTCCTTTCATTTGCCCTAATTTTCCTTGTTTAAAAAAGGTTTTTGAAAAATTAAGATTTATTTTAGATTGATTAATCACTTTTATAAAATCATCCGGATACAAAAAACCTCCATAAATCTCTTTTAAATCAGCATATTTATGCCATCCTCCTCCAAATAATCTAATATTTACTCCTTTTTTCATTAAAAATTTTATATAATCATATCTATCAGCTAAAGGTGCCCCTATGAAAGTTACATCATAAATTTCCTTAAGGTTAAGAGGCCTATGATAGCCAGGATTTACTCCAATCATAAAATCTACTTTTCTTATTCCATCGTCTTTAAATATTGAAATCTCTTTTTTAGTTGTTAAAATATAATCAAAAAATAATGCATAATATCTTGTCCAATCATCAAACCTGAATTCATCATCTCCTGTCCACATCATTGTTTTTGTATCCGGAGTAATTTCTTTTATTTTTAATAAAGTATCTATTTCAAATTCATTAAGAACAGGACAAATTAATAGATAATCTGGTTTTTCTTTTTTAAGAAGATCTAAAAAATTTTTATTTAATGCTTCTTTACCAAAATAATAAAATTCATTTTTTGTGCTAAAAAGTATAACTTTTTTGAATATTTTTTTAAACACCGGCGGCCAATCTCTGTATTCCTGACTAGTTTTAACCTTACAACCCCAGCTTGCAAGCAATATTTTTTTACTCTTCAAGGATTTCATAAAAAACTAGAAAGATTAAACTTTATAAATTTAATCTATCCTAAATCAAGTTTTATCAGAAATATATCTTTTGAATATTCTTAAGAAATTATTTGGATTTATTTTATTAATTAATTTTCTTTTTATAAAACCAGAAAAATCTCCATCATCTGCATAGAAATTAGTTATAAAACCTGTTTTAAAAGACCACCACCATAATCTCCATTTAGGATGTTCAGCAGTATAAAGTGGACAAAGTCCTTCACTTAACCAATAATTATCTGTCATCAATCCTTTTTCTTTTGCTAATCTATATACTTCTGTTCCAGGAAAAACAATTAAAATAGCTGGTTCTGTTGGTACTCTTAATTTTTTAGCTAAAATTGCTGTTTCCATTGCACTTTTTGAATTTTCTCCAGGAAGCCCAACAATTGATAAAAAAGCAGTTTTAATGTTATATTTTTTACAAACCTTAAAGGCATTGATTATCTGAGAAACTTTTACTTTTTTTCCAATATTATCTAAAATACGCTGTGAACCACTTTCTACACCAAAGATTATTTCCATACATCCGGCTTTTTTCATCCAACTTACAAGTTCATCATTTAATGATGAAACTCTGCCCAAGCATTTCCATTTTATCTTTAATTTATCTTTTAAAATCATTTTACATAAATCAATAATTCTTTTATTATTACAAATAAATTCATCATCTGTAAAAGCAATATAATTGATATAAGGATATTTTTTTACCAAATATTTCATTTCTTTTAAAACATTTTTTGCACTTCTTTGAATCATAAATCTCCCCCAATGAACAGAACTAGGACAAAAAGCACAGTTAAAAGGACATCCTCTTGAAGACATTATTTGAGCAAACTTATATTTTTTTATTATTCTATCAAAAAATTCATGTTTTGGAAAAGGTAAAGAATCTAAATTTCTAATTCTTTCCCGAGGAGGTGTTTTAAGAATCTTCCCATTATATTTAAATGCAATTCCATTTATTTTTTTAAAGACAGAGATTTGTTTTTTTTGTTTTATTGCATTTAATAATTCAATAAATGTTATTTCTCCTTCCCCAATAACAGTATAATCTATTGGATAATTGTTAAGGACTTGGTCATATAGGCAAGTAGTATGAACTCCTCCAGCAATAATTGTTGTATTTGGACTTACTTCTTTAACCATTTTGGTTAATTTTAATGCAGAAATACGACTATTAGATAAAATACTTATTCCAAAAACATCTGGTTTTTCACTCTTAATTTTTTCTCTTGCATTTTCCATAATATTCTCCCACTTAGAATAAGTTAAATTCAATATGCTAACCTTATGCTTATTTTTTTCTAGAACTGCTCCTAGATAAGCCAAACCAACAGGATAAAGATCTTCATCTTCGTTTTCCCACATATCCCATGGAGCAATAGCAAGCATAATTTTCATGAAAATTTCAAGATTATTGGTTTTATAAAGATAATCATTCAATCAAATATTTTCCTTTTAATTGTATTTAAAATCATTATATCATTCTCATCTAAACTCTTTGTTAAAAAAATTAAAAATAAATAAAATAAAATAAATAAAGATCCTTGAAAAAATAAGGTCAATAAATTAGCTGTTATAAATTGCTTAAGATAAATTAATAAAATTGTTGGAGGAATTATTGAAATGAAAATTCTTGCCATTTTTCGCCTTAAAGGGATTATTGAAACATAGTGTTTTGTTTGAAAAAAGAAAATAAAAGTTAATATTATTTGACTAATCATTGTTGCAAATGCTGCTCCTGAAATCCCATAAATTGGAACAAGGAAAATATTTAATATTAAATTTAAGAATGATGCAATAATTATATTTGTTAAAATTATTTTAGATTTTCCAGTCATTGAAATTAAATTATGGGAAATTATTGAAATTGATGAAAAAAGATAAGCTGTTGCTAAGAATCTTAGTGAATTTTCTGCACCTAAATATTCTTGGCCAAATAAAATATTAATAAATACTCCTGGAAAAAGAATCATCAATAAAAAGAAAGGTAAATTGACAATTAATATCCATTTAACAATTTGTTTACTTAATTCACTAACAAGTCCTATGTTTTTTCTTGAAAATTCTTTATTTATTAATGGAGAAAAAAGCCTTATGAATAAACTTGGGAAAAATACTATTAACCATGCAATAGGGATTGCTGCATTATAAATTCCAACATCAAATGTTCCATTAAAATATCCAATTATAAATGAATCTATATTTGGCATTATCTCACTTAAAATTCCGAGTAAAATTAAAGGCCAAGAATAGGTAAAAAGTTCCTTTCTTATTTTTTTCTTAGAAGATTTACTTAATTTAATTTTTTTGAAAATCTCTGAAAGTTTATATTTGCAATAAATAAATGACGCTAAAAAAACTCCTAAAACGCCTAAAAAGTATGAAAAAATTATCGCATTAGTATTTAATCCTATAAAAATTAACAAAATAAGGAAAATTACTTTAAGAAAATTTTGAAAAAAATCCACAATGAATGAATGGGCGCCAATTCTTTCAAATGATTGAATTACTGTTAAAAGAGCGTATGAAATAATATAAAGGGGAATTAATAGACTAAAAATTTTAAGAAAAAATATTAAACTAACATCATTAAATATATTAATTGAAATAAATTCTGCTGAAAAAAATAATATTAATCCTGCAAAAATACTTGAAAAAAATAATACTATTAATGAAAATTTAAACACATACCGAATATTATTAATTTTCTTTTTTCCATTATAAAATGGAATAAATCTAAGAAGGCCTTCAAATAATCCCAGTGATGAAAAAACAACAAACCATAAAAATATTATTACTGCTAAAGAAAAAGACCCATAAATTTCTGGTCCAA
Organism: Candidatus Woesearchaeota archaeon; assembly: GCA_964608525.1. GTDB lineage: Archaea > Nanobdellota > Nanobdellia > Pacearchaeales > GW2011-AR1 > NP1466. The sequence continues at coordinate 35,868 of CAZSNJ010000002.1, forward strand.
AATATCTTGCAATAATTACTCTATAAATGTAAGAAAATATTTTTGATAAAAATATTCCAAAAAATACAAATAAGGAAGATTTTACAAGTAATTTGAAATACCTATTTAATTCTTCTTGATTTACTGGTTTTTGCATTATTCAAATAATTAAGTATTGTTTAAATATTTTTAAAATTATATTCTTTTTTTCAAAAGATTATCTTTTATAGATAAATAATTTTTTCTAAAAAAATCTAATTCATTATAATAATCAACCCCTATTTTGTATAATCGACTAACGACAAAAAAACGCATATGACATTTTCTACAAGAAACATGCATAGCATAATGAAATTTGTTTTCTATAAGGCAATTTTTGTAATTAATATTCTCTTTACAATAAGGACATTTAACTAATAAATTATATTTATTTTTACTCTCTTTTTTGATTTTTAATGGAAGTATGTAAAAAGAATATTTTCTTCTTGCATTAATTATTTCTTCTTTTAATTCTTCTATTTCCTCATCAGTCATATTGTCAGTCATATTTAACCAATTAGTGTGACTAATTTTATTTTTTATAAAGAATAATTTATCTTTTATTATTCCTTTTTTGATACAACGATTATAAATTTCGCTTCCAGGATAAGGCTGAATAAAACCTAATTTAATTTGGCCTCTTGAATACTTCTTCCAATAATCAAGAGTTTCTTTTGCTGTTTCTTTTGTTTCTGCAGAATCTCCAAAAATAAAATTTCCTTGCACGCTTAACCCCCTTTCCATTGAAAGTTTAAGTGCCTCATTAATTTGGCTTGATGTTATTGGCTTTTTCATGCTTTTAAGTACTGTTTGACTATAACTTTCAAATCCGAAACTTATTGCATGGCATCCTGAATCTTTAAGTATAGTTAACATTTCTTTATCTACTGTATTTACTGACAACTGACATTCCCATTTACATTCCCATGGTGTTTCATTTACTAATTTTTTAAGATGTTTGCAAAATTCATATAATCTTTTTTTGTCAATTGAAAACATATCATCAATAATTTCAATTATATTAATTTTATATTTTTTAACTGCTATTTTTAATTCATCCATGACATTTTTAATTGATCTCATCCTATATTTTCGTCCGAGAGTATGATAACAAAAAGTACATTGAAATGGGCAACCCCTACTACTTAGTATTGGATAAGTTCTAGGAAAATTGAATAAATTATAGATATTAGAGTTATTACATTCATTATCTAGTTTTTTTTCAAATTCTAAACCTTCAAAATCAGGTGCAGGTAATGAATCTATATTTTTTATTGGCTCTCTTTGTTTTGTAAAAATAGTTTTTCCATTTTCATCCTTATAGATTATTCCATTGACATTTTTCAAATCCTTATTTTTAACAATTGCCTTTAGTAATTCTATAATTGTTATTTCACCTTCACCTAAAATTGCAAAATCAGGTTTTAAATTTTCAAAAACCAATTTTGGTTCACTAGTAATCAAAGGTCCTCCAAAAATAACTTTTGGTTGAGAATTATGATTCTTTACAGTATTAATTATCTTTTCAACAATTGCATATCCAATTCCAATATGGCCGGTGCATACAAAATCATATTTTTTATGATTTAACTTTTTTGTAATTAAATCTTCTATTTTCCCATTAAAATGATTTAAATTTAAGCAATCTACATTATATTTTTCTTTTTTTAAAACAGATGAAATATACCCTAATCCTAGTGGAAAAACATACTGATAATCTGCCTTATTAGTTAAATTATATCTAGGAATTATTAGTAAAATTTGCATGATAGTGGAATTTAGATTTAGTTTATAAATATTATGTAAGAATTATAGAAAAATTAAAGATGTTTTAGTTTTTTGAATTTAAAAAAATCATGTACTAAAGAGATTCTATCTATTCTATCCATAAAAAATCTACTATAAGTTATATCTAGAAATAAATGAAAAGTAAACCCTATAAAAATAAATAGAAAATATTTTGAAAATATTGTAAATAGTAAAAGAACTAATAAAATTTCGGTTCCATGTAAAAAACAAAAACCACCATATACTTTATTTCTTTGAGTTCTTGAAAGAGTATGGAATTTTTTTGTTTTTTTGATAAACCAACTATAAGCATTATTTATTTTCCAATCTTTTTTCTTATAAACATAGTAGATATAATGGTCAACATCAATTAAAACAGTTGAAGAAAAAATTAATAAAAATCCAATTAATCCTATTTGTGGGAAAATTGCAAGTAAAATCAATGCGAAAATTAATCCTAATGCTAAATGGCTTTGTACATACATTTTAAGGTTAAACGGAAGGGGTTTTTAAATTTTAAGGAGAGATAATTATTAATCCTCTTCTATCATCTTTATCATATCACTAAACGCGGGTCTTGTAATTAATACTCCTGCTGTTATTCCAATAATAGTTGTTATTGCAAATCCCTTAAGTAAACCTGCCCCTGCCCATAATAAAGGAAGTAATGCAACTAAAGCTGTAAAATAAGCACCTAAGATAATTGTAAAAGCTCTTTTTAATCTTTGTTTTATACTTAAAAATTTACTTTGTTTAGATTCATCTAAAATAATAATTTGCTGGTCTATTCCAGTACCAATTGTTGCTAAAATTCCTGCAATACTTGGTAAATCAAGGTTCCATTCTATAAAAGATGCAATTCCTAAGATTATGATAATTTCAGAAATACTAGTAATTAATAATGCTAATGACGACTTAAATTTTTTATATCTAAAAAAGATAATAACTGATACTACTAATAATGATGCAATACCTGCTAAAAAAATAGATTTTATAAATTCTTTTCCAAGTAAGGGAGAAACAGTATCTAATTTAACTATTTCTAATTTATATGGAAGACTTCCTGTGATTAATATTGTCTGTAATTTATGCATTGAATCACTTGCATCATTATATGCCTGATCGTGTGTTTCTCCAAATCCTGAACCTGAAATTGATATTTGTGTGGTTATTCTCCCTTTAAGTCCTTCTCCAATAAAAAGGCTATCAACAAGTTTATCGTCTAAATAAAGATCTAATTTTTCAGATAAATATTCGGGATTTGTTTCATTTAAATCTAAGTTTCCTGTTACTTCTGCATGTCTTTTTGCAGCATCTTCACTTAAAAAAATAGAAAATCTAAATCTACAAAAATATCCTTCACTTGAAGGATCACAAGTTTCAATAAATGCTTCTTGAGCACTTCTACTAACAGATGCTATATCTCTTTCTCCTCCAATAAAGATAGTTTCATTTCCTATTTTTGCTTCAAATTTTCCTTGTTTAGAAAGTATTTCTTTCAAATCTTTTGGTGTTGCGCCTGCAATTTCAACTAACATGAAATGATCTCCGGATAAGTCTGATACTGGAAGAACTTTTAAATCAGTAAGTCCAAATTCATTAAGTCTGTTGTTTGTTATATCAACCAAATCATTTATTTCTTGCGAAGTTAATTTTCTATCTTGTGCTTGAACTAAAGCACGTGAGCCTCCTGCTAAATCAAGTCCTGTTTTAATATTTGTTTTTGGAATAACTGATACAGTTATTTCTGGTGCATTTTTTGAAAATAGAATTACTTCAGAATTTTTTGTATTAAATATTGTTTTTATACTTTCATTAGACAAATATTTTCCTTTCATAATTTTTGAAAAATCCTCTAAATTATCTATTTTCTTTCCATCAACTCCAATAATTATTTGTCCTTGTCTTAATCCTTCTTCAAATGCAGTTGAATTTGTTTCAACACTTGTAATTAATACTCCTTTTTGAAAAAATTGAGGGGGAAATCCAAAAATAGATAATAGAGACAAAACTAAGATAACTATTAACAACCAAATCTTCCAAGTTAATTTCATTTCTTCTTCTCCACATACCATTTAAGTATTGAAACATTTGTAATCCATGTATTAAGAATATCAAAACCAAGACCAATAACTAAAACAGTAAAAATCTGAGTTAAAACAATTGAAAAAGATTTTACAACAAATAAGGCAAAAGTTATTGCAAGTAATGAGGTTAATGTCATTGTTAGTCCTGTTTTAAATGCGCCATATATTCTCTCATTTAAACTTCCTTCATCTCTTTTTAAAATTCTTGTTGTAAGCAATATATCTGTATCAACTGAATAACCAATAAGCATTAAAAATGCAACAATTCCTGCACTTGAAATTTTCATTCCTAAAATATTTATCATTGTTAATGTCATCAAAATATCTGCAAATGCAGCAATAATTACTGCGAGTGACGGAACAAATGTTCTAAAAATAAAAAATACAACAATTGCCATTAAAATAAATGCAAATAAAATAGCAATTAAAAGTTGCTTGTAAAAACTTTCACTTAAACTTGAACCAGTAAATTCAAAACTAGCATTTTCTCCATTTATTAGTTCATATCCTAAAAATTCTTCAAGTATTTTTTTTGCATCATTTTCGTCTGATTTGGTTTCAATAATTAGTGCTATTTGTTCTCTTGTGACTAGATCATAAACTTCCCTAATATTTACATCTTCAAGATTTTCTCCAAGAAATTTTTCTAAATTGAGTATATCTACCTTGTCATAAATTGTAACACTTGTTCCTCCTGTTAAAGAAATATCCTTATAGGCAAAATCATTGTTTTTTGAATAAAATACACTCATGTAAAATATAGAGAAAATCAAGAGTATTAACGGTATTAATAATAACCATTTGTAATATCTATCATGCCAGTTTTTTTGTTGTTCCATTTTTTTTAAAGTATGAAATGCGCGGACTGGGAATCGAACCCAGGACAACTGGTTTCTTCAATTAAACTCTTGGAAGCCAGTGATTTTACCGCTAAACTATCCACGCATAAAATAATTATCCATAAATAGGTTTTAAAGTTTACTAATTAAAACGCTCTCGGCAGGATTTGAACCTGCAACCTACAGATTAGGAATCTGCTACGCTATCCAGATTGCGCCACGAGAGCATTGATTTTATTAAGGTGTCTTGGATTAGATGATCCAATTTCTTTCATCCATTTTTTTAATTGTATACTTCCTTTTAAAGTTATTCTACTTTGTCCTTTTTTACTATCATTCCTATCTTTTTTATATATAACTTTAAACCCTTCTTTTTTAAGGATATCATTCATCTGTTTAATTAAAATTGGCGCTTTCATTTCAATTGCAATACAGGGATAAGGATTACCTACTGGAGTTTTATCAAGGTAAAAACAACCATCTGTATCAAAAATTCCTCTTATAACATACTTTAAACTATTAAATCCTAAATTTAAGATTTTTTTATGAATCTTTAAATTTATTTTTTTACCTATTGGAAATTCTAATTCTTTATTTAATGTCTTAAGCAATGCTTTATGACTTATTTGTAGTTCAATACTATTATAATTTGGTCTTTCTTTAAGATAAGCTTTCCTATTAAATAATTCTTTAATATTTCTTTTACAATATAAAAAAAACTCTCTATCTAATTTTGAATGACCACTTATTCCAATCAAATTAATAGTTTTGTTTTTATGATGATATATCCCAATCCATCCATCTCCAAGAAGGATACCATAAAACTCTAAAAATAAAGAATTTTTTAAATCTAATTTAGAAAGTTGTTCTATATATTTTCTTTTAGATTTTTTCCCTCCATTTGACTGCCGTTTTCTAATTTCTTCACTACCATATTTTTTAAGAAGAACCTTATAAGTCTTTTTACCTCCTTTTGCTCTTCCCCAATTATTATTTTGTTTATCTAAGATTTCTAAATCTTTAAAAATCTCTTTAGGAATTAATTTTTTTGGAATATATCTTTTATAATTATATCTCCATTCATCCAAAGTATTTCTAGAAATCATCATTTTTTTAGATAAGTTTGATAAACTATTTGATTTATAATTCTCTTTAAAAAAATTAAATAAAATCCTTCTAGAATTTTTTGATATTAATAATCTCATTAATCTTTAAAGCATTTATTATTTTTAAATATTTCCTTATCCTTCTAAGCTACAAGTGTTATAGATTAAATTTTTAAAGAGTAATTTAGTTTAAAAAAGATGTTACTTAGAGTATTTGGTATATTTGACATAGTTGCAGGATTGGTTTTAATATTAGAAAAAAGTTTAGCTTTGTCAAGTCAAATATTAATAATATTTGGAATAATACTTCTTGCTAAATCTTCCTTAGGATTACTTAGAAATTTTGGTAGTTGGATTGATTTTTTAGTAGGTATAATTTTTCTTTTATCAATAATTATTAACATTCCAACAGCAATAAACTTTATTTTAGGGGTTTTAGTTATTCAAAAAGGAATATTTAGTTTATTGTAATTTAGAAATCTAATTATTTATCTGATTTATACAACCAAATTATACTAAAAATAAAACAAATTAAAAAAAGAGAAAAAGTAATATCAAAAGTTCTAGAGATAAAAAGATCTACAGTTCCTGCACCAGTAATAATACTTGCAATAATTGCCTGTTTATTCATTTTATCTTAAAAATAATCTTATTTATATATTTTTTGCATTATTCGAATAAAAATGCGAGAGAAAGGATTCGAACCTTCGTAGGCACTAAGCCAGTAGATTTTGAGTCTACCCCGTTTGACCACTCCGGCACTCTCGCATAAAAATATTATTATATTGAACTTTTTAAAATAGAACTATTTACTAATTTTCTTAGAAACATCTTTTAAACCTTTTCTTAATTCATCAATAGATTTCTTAAAAATTTCTTTAACATCCAACTGTCCAAAAGATTCTAAAGTTATCATTAATTCACCTGTTGGAATAAGCTTTATTGAATCCTTTCCTTTTTTATGACAAACTTCAATACAAGCCTCACAATCATCACATTTAATATTATCGTCAACTACTATTTTCCCATTTTCTGATTTTAAGATATTTTGTGTGCAAGCTTCAATTACTTCCTTTGGACAATCCTTATCTATTTTTAATTCAATGATATTCCTATAAAACATTAATCCAGGAGAAAATTTTGAATGTTCGCTTCCTTTTCCAAGTTTAGTTGTTGCAGTAAATTCTAATTCATAATTTTTATTTAAAGAAGTTATTGGAATATTTTCATAAGCAACTTTTGCCTTACCTTTTAATTCTCCTGAGAAAACAATTCCTTCTTTTTTAGAAGATAATTTAAGTTTAATAGGTGTTTTTTCTAATTTATCCATTTTTAATGGAATAAGACCTGTTCTATGAGCTATTGTTTCATCATACAAAGGCGAATCATTTTTAGAAATTTCTAATTCATCTATTGCAAGAATTGGTATTTGATTTAAGTATCTTCTTATAGCATTTGCAAGAGTTTCTTCTATTTTTGTACTAAATACAATTTGATTTGGTTTTTGTTCTATTAGTTTCATTTTATATTATTTTTAAGGTCGTCTTCCCCTTCTTCCACCTTTTTTCTTAGGTCCGCCCCTTGGATTTCTTGTAGTATCTAAAATATTTAGTATTTTAAACCCTTCTCTTGATAAACTTTTTATTATTGCATGTGCTCCTGGACCTGGTGCAGGATTTCTTGTTTTTGTTCTTATTCTAACATATAATGACTTAATATGTAATTCTTTTATTTGTTCGGATATTCTCTTTGCAATAAACATTGCAATTGTGGGATTAGCTTTAAGTCTATCATGTTTTGTGACCATTCCCCCTGTAACTTTTGCAAGTGTTTTTCCAGACATATCTGTTACATGAACAAGAGTATTATTAAATGACGTATAAATATTAACAATTGCTTCTATATCTTTAAATGGTTTTTTTTGAATATCTGTTAGTTTTTCCTTAGTTTCTAATTCTTGTTTCATTTTTTAATTTCCTCCTTATTTTCTTTTACAGGAGTTTCTTCTTTTACTTCTTCTTGATTTTCCTCATTTTTAACCTCTTGCTTTTTTTCTTTCTTTGCTTTCTTTTTTAAAGAAATTTTTCCTTCTAATTCTATTGGGACAATATATGAAGGACTATCAACAATATTTCCATTAACCAAAACTTTTTTATGAGTTATTAATTGCCTTGCACTTTTTGAAGTTGTTGAAAATTTTTTTGATACAAGAATTGTCTGCAATCTTCTTTTTAAATAATCTTGTTTTTCTAAAGATAAAATATCTGCAATTGAATTTACATTTAATCCTATTTTTTTAAGTCTATTAAATAATGCTTTTTGTTCTTCTGGACTTGCAGAAATTAATGTTTTAGCTTTTTCTCTTATAGATTTAATTCTAGCTTCTGATTTCCAAATTTCTTTTTTATTTTTCAATCCAAATTCTTTTTTTATTGATTCTTCCTGAACAAGTCTTTCTTTGTCAAATGGTCTTTTTGGTCTTGAATAGGATTTATGTTTTCGTTTCATTTCTTTACTCCTTTCTTTTTAATTCCTGCACCTCTACGCCTATTCCTTCTAAAATTACTTCTTGTTCTTTGACCTCTTACTGGCAAATTTGACATATGCCGATATCCCTTATAACTTTTAATTTTTTTTAGTCTTTTAATATCAAATTCTGTTTGTAAATCTAAATTGCCTCCAACTAAATGTTTATCCTCTCCTGTTTCAAAATCAGTTCTTCTGTTAATTAAATGTCTTAGTAACTTTGGATTTTTTATGAATTCTGAAATTTTTTTAATTTCTTCGTCTGTTAAAGATCCTATCTTTCTATTTTTATCAAATTTTAATATTTTGCAAACAGCATTAGACATTGCCCATGAAACCCCTTTTATTTTTGCAAGTCCCGGATAAAGTTTCATTTTTCCTTCTATATCTTTTGATAAAATTCTAACTATTCTTTCTTCATGTTTTTTTTCTAATTCTGTTTTTTGTTCCATTTTATTGTGTAAATAAATTATATCTTTCTATATTTGTTAATTCCTGAATTATTCTTTTTTCAATTGCTTTTTCTGGATGAGGAAGATTTGATATTCTTTTACTTATATCGTCATATGACTCAAATTCTTTTTGTTCTCTTTGTTCTAGAATTTCGTGCATATATTTTTTCCCTAAACCCGGAAGCAATTCTAATTGATGTAGTCTTTTATTTATTGCATCTGCCTTATTAAAAAATTCAATAAATTCTTTTTCTCTTTCTTTTACTATTTTACTAATAAATGTTTCTAATTGCTCTTTTGCAGCTTCTGTTAATTTTTCTTTATGAAGTCTTCCAAGAATATAATAGATCTTATCCCTTTTACCTTCTCCAATATAAACTTTTTCTCCAATTTCAAGAGATTCTCCTTTTCTAGGAACTAATTCTAAAAGAGTTAATTTTGTTTCTCCAATTGCTTGAGCAATAGGCATCATTTTCCCTTCTAAAGGATACCCATTTGGTAAATATTCTAAGACTATTGCAGATTCTTCTTTTTCCATTTTTCTTATTTGAATTCTTTGACTGTTTCAAGTATTTTTTTTGTTTCATCCTCATCTAAACTAACCCCTACAAAAATTTTATTTAAATCTTCTGTATTTTCTGGGAAAATGTCAATTATTTTAGCTATATGTTCTTCTTTTAGTTTCATTAAATCAAGGGAATTTAGTTTATTTTTTAATTCACTTGCATCTTTTGAATCTACTTTTATAAATTTTTTTATAAATCCTTCTGTTTCGCTTTTCTTTAGATATTTAAGACCTTCAGCCATACTTATCGGTTGCATGTTTTTTATCATTTTATTTAATCTGTTTTATTTTTTTTAAATGTATTGGCTCAATTAAAAACCTTTTTTCCTTATTTATATCCTTAATTCTTATAATATATGCTTTTCCCCTTTTAGATTCAATTACTCCTGTTTTGCCTTGAAGTCTTTTTGGAAAACTTGCAGAAACTGCTAATTCTCTAACAACTGCTACACTATCTCCTTTAACAAATTCTTGAAAGTACTTACTAAGCTGCAATTTTCCTTTTGTTCGAACTAGCTTTTTCTTCATAAATAAACCAGAAATAATCTATTTAAAAAACTTCTCTTTAGTTAATTTGTATGGCATAAATCTCCTTTTTCTCTTGCGTCTTCCATATTCTTAACAATTGTATTAAACATTTTTTCTCCCCATGCTCCTTTTCCACATTTATCACAAACATCAATAACACTCTCTTTAGGAACATCTGTTTTACAATAAATACATTTTTTGATCATCTTTTTTATTTGAAAAGAAAAATAGTTTTTAAAAGTTTGGTAGATTCTCTGGATACTCTAAAACATCTTCATTTAAATCTATTGCCTGTGTTCTAGCATTAAGATAAATCTCATTATGTACTTTTAAAATTTTTTTGTTTATACTTCCTTCTCCTTTTCGATCTTCATACCATGAAAGTTGTTGTTTCATCCTATCCACTGCATCTTTTCCATTTAGGAATATATAATTCTTCATTTTATTTATCTTAAAATAAATAATCTTTTTAAATCTTTTACAGGATTATCTGTAACTTTTTTACGTTCTAATCCAGTCATTTCTCCAAACTTATTTACAATATTCATTGCCCCATTATGGATAAAACAATGTTTGTTCTAAACAATACTTCATTACTTCCTGAGTTAATTCGGTTTTAGAATAACTCTTTTCACCTAGTAATTTCCTTACATATTCCCTACATTTGTCTCTTTCCATAAAATATCCTGATATTTCCCCTACATAATAAAGACATCGTACATTGTATTAGGAAAATTTATAAAGAATTGATGTTGATTAGAATTATGGATAAAAAAAATAAAATTGTATTAAGTATTTTTATAATAGTCTTATTTGTAAATATATCTTTTTTATCTGCTTTTTGTGATTTAGATGCAGTAATGATTAATCAAGATCCTTACCCTGCTGTACCAGGAGATTATGTAAGATTAATCTTTCAAGTAACAGGAATTGAAAATCCCGACTGTGGTTATGTTTCTTTTGAATTGCTTCCAGAATATCCTATTTCATTTGATCCAAATACCAGTTCTAAAGTTGTAGTAAAAAGCGGGACTTTTGTTAAGAATTTTACTTCATCCCTAATTGTTCCTTATAAAGTTAGAGTTGATTCTAATGCATTAGATGGAGATAATCCTTTAGAGGTTAAATTTAGTTCAGGATTAATTGAAGCTGATGTTTTCAAATTAAAACAATTTAATCTTTATGCAGAAGATGTTAAAGCAGATTTTGAAATTCATATAAAAAATTATGAGATAACTACAAACACTATTACCTTTGAGGTATTAAACATAGGAAGTAGTGATATTGAAGCACTTACAATCGAAGTTCCAAACCAAAAAAATATCATGATTAAGGGGGCTAACAAAAATATTGTTGGAGGATTAGATTCAAACGATTTTACAACTGCAGAGTTTGAAGCTATTCCAACAAAAGGAGATATAAATTTAATTTTACACTATACTGATATAATTGATGAAAGAAGAACTGCAAATGAAGTTGTTTCTTTTGATCCTACATTTTTTGAAGAGAGAAAAAAAGATGAGAAAAAAAGATCTTCTTTAACTTATGTTATTATTTTTTTAGTTGTTGTTTTTATTATATACTTTATCTATACAAGATCTAAGAGAAAGGAAAAAAGACGTTTTTGATTATTCATATCTTAAGGCATCTACAACATTTGTTTTTGAAGCTTTCCAAGCAGGAATTGCTCCTGAAATTGCTCCTGTAAACATTGCAAATAAAATGCATCCAGCAAAAAGAACCCAGTGATAATGTGGGCTTAAAAATCCCCATCCTAAATTTTCTAAAATTCTGCCTACAAGGAATGTTACCCCATATCCTACAACTACTCCCATTGCTCCAGATACAAATCCTAAAAATGCTGATTCAAATAAAAATATTTTTAATATTTCTGAGTTTTTAGCACCAATAGATTTTATTATTCCTATTTCCTTTGTTCTTTCTATTACTGAAGTTATCATGGTATTTGCAGTATTTACTGCTGAAACTAAAACCGAAATTAAAGCAATTAACACAACAAAGCCTATTATTATATTTAATGCTCCTGAAAACTGATTAAGCATTTCCTCAAATGATTGTACAAAAAAATCTTCTTGTCCTTTTTCTTGATCTTTATTTTTTCTAAGAGCTTTTTCAATATCTTCTCCAACTTTATCTATTTTTTCAACATCTACTTCTGCTATTACCCACCCATAACCTCCTTCTCTTTCAGGATATAATTCATCAAAAAATTCTTGAGAAACATAAATATTTGAGTCGTCCTGGGGATTTCCTACAGCTTCCATAAAACCTACAACTTTTACTTTTTCTCCGTTTAAATCAAAGTTGTCATTTACTTCTAATCCTTTAGGAAAAATTTTATCGTCTAGTTGAAAATTATATCCTAAAACTACTTTTCCCTTATCTTTATCTTCTAATCCCTTACCTTCTAACAAACCTATATTTGAAATATCCCAAATTAAAGGTTTTTTTGGATCATAACTCATGATAAAAACATATCTTTTAAAAGTTTTATATTGTATTTCTGCAATATCAAATGAAGAACCAGTTACATCATATACTCCTGCTACTTTTTTTACTGAATCTAAATCACTTTCTGTTAAGGCAAAAGTATCATCCAATCCTGGAGCTCCTACTCCTTTTGGTTGAATAATTACCTTGTTAATTGAACTTGCTGTTGTAAACTCATTAACATAATCATATAATCCCCATCCAAAACTTACAAAAATAAATATTGCTGTAATGCCTACAAAAATAGAAAGTATTGTTAGTGAACTTCTTGATTTACTCATCTTAAGATTTCTTAATGAGTATTTTATGCTTTCTTCACTTATTACCATTTTAACTTCTTAATGCCTCCACAGGATTTTCTTTTGCAGCACTTATTGCAGGAACTATTCCTGCAATTGCTCCTATCATAAAACTTCCGATTAATGAAGAAATTATTAAGATCCAATTTATTTGAGATACTGTTTCTGCTCCGATAAAATTATTGAGTGCTGCAGTTCCTGCAAATCCTATTATTATCCCTACAATTACTCCTATTAATCCTCCAACCAATCCAAGTAATCCTGATTCAACAAAAAATTGTAAAAATATTTGTCCATTAGTTGCTCCAATAGATTTCATAATTCCTATTTCTTTTTTTCTTTCCATTACAGAAGTAGTCATGGTATTTACTATTCCAATAGCTCCGATAAATATAGATAATGAAGCAATTATGAGAATAAATGCTCTTACTCCTCCAAGAACATTATTTACTGTTTCTAGTGTTGCTTCAGGGGTTGAAACTTCAAAATCCTCTTCTCCTAACTTCACATCTCTAGTTTTTCTAAGAACTTTTTCTATTTCTTCTTTTGTACTATTCATTAATTCTTTATCTTTTACTTGCACTGCAATTATATCTATTTCATCTTCATAATCAAATAAATCAGCTAATGGTTCTTCATTAACATATACCATATTATCAAA
>CAZSNJ010000002.1:49347-50422 GCA_964608525.1 Candidatus Woesearchaeota archaeon
CATAATCAAATAAATCAGCTAATGGTTCTTCATTAACATATACCATATTATCAAAAATGAAACTTCCTTGTTTTTTTGTTATTCCTATAACTTCAAATTTTTTTTCTTGCAAAAGAATTTTATCCCCTAGTTTTATTGATTTTTCTAAACCAACTTTATTAGCATAAAAATTATATCCCAATAATACTTTATTATTATCTCCATCTTTTAATAATCGTCCAACTAATGCTTCTTCAAAATTTAATACTTCATAAACAAATTCTCTATCATCTCCATCAGGAATATTTACTGCCATTCCAAAAACTGCAATATCATTAAATTCTAATTTCCCTGTAGGAAGATTTCTTCTTATTGCTCTTTTTACAGAAGAGATTTTTTTTATTTCATCCAGGTCATCAACAGTTAAAGGATTGACATCTCCTGAACCAGGAGGTCCTGCAAAACCTATTCCCCCTGCTTGAACAGAAATAATTTCTGTTGAACTAATACCAAATTGAGAATTAACAGCCATTTGCAATCCATTTCCAAGAGATATTAATGCTACAACAGAAGTTATACCAATAAAAATTCCGATTAATGTTAACCAAGATCTAATTCCCCTATGCTTTAGATTTTCAAATGCTAGGAAAATATAATCTCCTCTCATATTATTTTCTCCTCTTTAGAAGTTTCCTTTTATCTTGAAGTGCTCTTCTTCTTCCTTTTGTTATCTTATTAAGTCTACCATCTTTTAACCAATAAACTATATCTGCATGTTTTTCTGCTAATTCTGAATCATGAGTAACCATTATTACTGTTTTACCCTGCTTATTTAATTTCTCTAAAAATTCTAAAACTTTAATTCCTGTTTTAGTATCTAAATTTCCAGTAGGTTCATCTGCAAGAATAACATCCGGATCATTAGCTAAACTTCTAGCAATTGCAACTCTTTGCATTTGCCCTCCTGAAAGTTGTCCTGGATAGTGATCCATTCTATCTCCTAATTCAACTAATTTTAGAAGTTCTTCTGCTTTTTCTTCTCTTTCTTCTCTTTCTTTTCCTAAAAACATCATTGGAAGCATTACATTTTCTAAGG
>CAZSNJ010000003.1:0-39315 GCA_964608525.1 Candidatus Woesearchaeota archaeon
TTATTTAAAGATAATTTAACTTTAAATAAAATGAAGAAGATTGTTGTTTTTATTGTATGTGTACTTTTAATTTCTCCAATGTTAATGTTATTAAAAAGGGGAAGAAAACCTTGGTTTTTTTGTTTTAATAGAGAATGTGAAACTAATAAAAAAAGAATTGAAGAATATAATAAGAAAAAAGAAGAATCTAATAATTAATATTTAAAATTATATACGTCTTTTTTTCTTTCTTGCTGGTTTTTTTGTTTTAGGCATCTCACAATTTTTACATCCAAGTGCATGTATTAAAAGTAATACTGCAGAAATTACTATAATCCATTGAGAGTATGTTGTTTGCCAAAAAGCAAAGATTATTATCAATAACCCCAAAACAATTTCAGTTGCTTTACAATTACACATTTTATCCTCTTTTTGATAATAAATTATATCACAAACCATTAATAAATGTATTGTATGTTATTTAAAACTCTCTTTTATATAAATTAATTAGGAAAAAATATGCTATCTGCTTCCAGACCTATTTTCTGTGATTCTTTAGTTGCCTGTTCATCTTGAAAATCTTTATACAAAAAATCAGCAAATCTTTTTATTTCTTTTTTAGCAAATTTACCAAAATCTTTAACATCAAGCATCTCTTCTGCTCCAAAATAAAAAACTTCCTTTAAGTATTTTTTGTTAGACATATCGAATAAATATGTTCCCTTATATAAAACAGTCATTCCCAAAGTAGATTCTGCTGAACCACAATTTACTTCATAATCATGTCTTCCTAAATTTCTTAATCTTAAGCTTATTAATTCCTCTGAAAAACTTCCCCATAAATCATCACTTCTTTTTTGAGTTTGTCTTATATACCATTCTAATCTTTTTGTTCCTTTGGGATTAATAAAAAAATTCCTAGAATTGTAATTACTCAAAGTATTTGGAAACGAGAAAATAGAAAGTTTTCCTTCATAAGACTCCTTTTCTAAAATAAAAAGTGCTTTCTCAACTCTATCTCTTTGTTTTAATTTTCTTAATACCTTTTTTGTAACAGGCATTAAATTCTTTGGAATTATTTTTTGCATATCAAATTTTACTATTATAGATATAAAAAGATTTAGCTAATAAAATATATAAAATCTAATCCCATTGTTTGTTTAAAATTTTCCTTACTAATATGTATCCCGAATCATCTCCAGGTTGTCCCGGAATAGCTAATGTATGAATAACCGCCTCGGTATAATCTTCAAACTCTCCATCATAATTTGGAGGACAGCCATATAATGTCCACCTTATTTCTTTTCCTTCGTGAGGTCCCCATCTTAAATCTTTCCATCCTAATTTCAATAATCTTTTTTCTAAGATTGTTAATTCTCTTTTTTTAATTCTCCCATCTCTTTTTCTAATCCCAAGATATTTTCTATTAAATGCTTCCAAGAAATATTCAGCAGCACTATATTTAGGAAATTTTATCATATCCAACCCCTCTTAAAAATTCCTTTTTCTCTAATATCAAAATTCAATTCTTTATTTGGTAAACTTCTATGTTTTAATAAAATAGCTTTCTTTTTTCTATTATCTTTTTTTAATTCAATTATACATTTACTCCAGTACTTGAATAAATCTCCTCCAACAATATTAACTTCTTTTTCCACGCCCTTTTTCCAATCTTCTTCAGACAAAAAACCACTATAAACTTGATTAGTAATAATAATTGGAATTTTTTGTTTTCTTGAAATTTCTGAGAGAATTCTCATTTGTCCTGAAACATCTCTATTAAGTTCTTTAATATTTCCTTTTGACTTTACTGCATCACCTAATTCAAGTCTATAAAGCATTGCAATTCCATCAATAATAATTAAACTTACATGATCTTTTTTTATTTCATTTAATAATTTTAAAAAACATTTTTTTTGCTCTTCAAAATTAGTAGGTTCGAGTAAAAATATATTCTTTAATATATCTTCATAATTTTCCCCAACAATTTGTTTAACTCTCTCTACAGAAAATCCTCCCTCTGTATCAATAAAAATAACTTTATTTTCTTTTTTTGCTTGACTACAGGCAGTTAAAATGCACATATTTGTTTTTCCGCATCCAGGAGGGCCAGCAATCATTGTAATTACATCTTTTTCATAACCTCCATAAAGCCATTTATTTAAATCATAACTTCCTGTTGAAATTTTATTACTCATAACTAAAAAGAAAAAAGAGTATTAATAAAAATTATTATACTATAGATTTACTTTAATTTCTTAAAATCAACTTCCAATTTATCTAAATCTTTAGTAACTGCAAGAACCGCATCATTTATTGCTTTTTTTGCTGTTTTTCCAGATGTCTTAACTAAAAGAATAGGATTTTTTGTAGGATGTTCTCTTTTCCAAGCTGCAAAATTAACAGAAGAGTCTTTATTTAGATAAACTCTTAATAGTTCTATAATTGTTATACTTTCAAATTCAACTTCTATTTCATCTTTTGAACTTCTAAGAATATTAATTTCCATATAAGAAAACCTTAAACTTTGTTTATAAATATTTTGTTTACTTCCTTCCAAAAATTAAATCATCAATTTCCTCATTAGATAAATCTTCTTTTTCAATATATTCATTTCCGAGTATTTTTGACTCTCTTTTTTCTTTCATTTCCTGTAAATCTGAAATAGTTAATTCTTTTGTTGTATCCTCATCAAGATCAAATTTTTTTTGTTCTTTGATTTTTTCTGCTATTTCTGGTTTTAAAAGCCTAATTTTTAAGTAATTTTCAAGCTTAATAATAAATCTAAAATTATCCTCTGGAAAAACACCCTTTTCCACCATTTGAATTGCTATAACAGGTTCTTCAATTTCTTTTGCTAATTGCTCTTGTGTTAATTTTTTAGATCTTCTAGCTCTCATAATAATCCAATGAAAATTATTAATCAAATCATCTTTTGATTTTTCTTCTTGTTTAAAATTCATTCTAAAATTCTTATCAACGATATCTTTCAAACTAGTTTCTTGTTTCTTTAATAATTCTTTTTTTTGTTCAAAAATATTTTGTTTTCTATCAACTCCAGAAATCTTAGAAATTCTATCATAAACTGTTTGGTTTTTTTCAGATTCTTTAAGTTTTAAAGTGTTTGGCTTTTTAATAATTGGAATATTTTCTTTTAATGAACATCTTCTACAAATTTTAATAATTCCATCAACAGACACTGCATCAAATAATAAAGTCCTTTCACCTAATGCAAAACATTTATAGCACTCATCCATAAGATAAATCAACTAAATATCTTTTTTAATATTTGTATTCTAAAAAATATTAATTCAAATACTCTTTAATTTTGCTTAAATCTTCTAATTTTTTTATAATCAATGACTCATCAACAATTACAGATGTTCCATTTACACCATAATTTTTAGTTAAAAGTTCTATAGAAATTAAATCCATATTTCTTGCAATTGGAATTAAAATGATTTCATTTCCAAATTCATCCTTTAATTCTTCTAAATATTTAGAAAAAACAGCTTGTTTATTTTTTTGTTCTAAATCCTCAGATCCATAATCATATAAATAAACAACAGTATGAAAATCTTTTCCACATTTCTCTTTAATTTTAATGCTATTAATCCAAAATAAAGTTCTTAGTAAGTCATATTTTTTATGTTCTTGAATAATATAATTTGTCAATCTATTTGCACTTTCATATCTATCTAGTATTTTTGCATCCTCATAAACTTTATCTCCGAATTCTATATCTTTTACTATTGCTTCCTTACAATTTAAATCCTCTAAATCAAGTATTTGTGTTTGAACTTTTACATCTAAAAGATTCAAATCAGAAATTAAATACATCTCGGAGATTTTTTCAGATCTCCAATTTTCCAGAACAACTCCTAAAAATACACCTATTCCAAATATTAGAATTGTAACAAATAATGCTTCCCAAAAAACATGCTTTTGTGATTTTAACATATTTAAATTTCTCCAAAATTTTCTTGAAATTTAGATATTTGAAAATTTATTTTCATTATTTTATCTCCATACCATTTTCCCATTTATAAAATACCATATTGCATTAATCATGATAAAGGGATAGGATATTAAGTAAATAGTCATATAAAAAGGAATATTTAAAAGATTCTCTTTTTTCAATATTTTTTCATTTAATATAGATAACATCAATAATGTGAATATTAATCCTAAGATAAATAAAATTACGCCAAGATAATTTAAAATACTAGGCGTTATATAGAAGTCATCTAAACTCAAAATAGGGGTTCCAACAAGAATAGAATACTTAGTTAATAAAAAATTAGAAATAATTCTTGAAATTAAAAGATAGAAAAATATGCTTAATCCAAGTAATCCTAAAAAAGTATTTAATATAAAAAAAGGCATAATAAACCATCCTAACATTCCTTTTTTTCCGAGTGAATGCCTATATTTGGAAATACATTGTAATCCTCCAATATTCCATCTTCTTCTTTGAACAAACCAGGCTTTAAATTTTGTCGGAACAGTTGTTGTTACATTTGTAGATAAACACATTCTTCTATCCCATCCATCATTGGTTAAATGCCAAGTAGCTTCAATATCTTCTGTTAGATTTTTTACATCAAACCCTTTAATTTCAATAAGTGCTTTTTTCCTATATAATGCTAAAGGTCCAGGTGTTACATAAATTGCATCAACATAATCTAAAAGTTTTCTTGAAAGTGCAATAACTTTATATTCAATAGCTTGTAATTTCTCAAAAAATTTATTTCTATTTCTAGCAATAATAGGGCATGTTACAGCTCCAACATCTGAATCATCAAAAAATCCAATCATTTTGTTAATAGATTCTTTTTCAGGATAAGAATCCGCATCAACAACAGCAATTAATTCTCCTTTTGAAATCTTTAATGCTCTATTTAAACTTCCTGCTTTTCCTAAATTTTTTAGATTATTAAGAATTTTTATTTTAGGGTATTTTTTAGCTAATTGTTTTGCTATTTTGAGAGTATTATCAGAACTTTTATCATTTACAATAATAACTTCTAGAATATTTTTATAATTTATATCAAAAATATGTTTGATAGTGTCACTAATTGTTTTTTCTTCATTATATCCAGGAACAATAAAACTAATAGAATATTTTTTTTTAGATTCAGGATATTTAAACAAAGTTTTTCTATTTTGAATGTAAATTAAAAGAAAAAAACTAAGCATATAAAGGGAGATAAACATATATGTCAAATATACATAAGGCAATATTTCCATTTTATTTTATAGGCTCTTCTATTTTTTTCAATGGATTATCATAATCATTAATATTAAAATAATCATAAAAATCATCACTTAAACTTAATTCATGTGTATGACCTATTTTTTTCTTTTTTAATAAGTTAAGTTCAACAAATTTTTTTATATGATCATATGCCTTATTTCCACGAATCTTAATTATAACTGATTGCTTTATTGGTTGTTTATATGCAATAATTCCCAAAGTCTCTTGTTCTGCTCTTGAAAACTCAGCAGAACCTGTTGCGAGTTTATTTATAATAGAGGAATATTCTTGCCGAACATCCATTTTCCATAAATTACTTTTTTCAATGATTTCAATTGCTGAATCTTCTTTTCCATATTTTTCCTTAAGTTTTTCTATTAACTCCTTAATTATAAGAGGATTTAAGTCTGTTAAAGAGATTAATTCTTGCATTGACAAGAATCTTCCAGATACAAAAAAAACAGCCTCTAATTTTTTAATATCCTCTTTTTCCTTGGATTCATCAATTTCATTAATTGTTTTACTACTAATATCCATAGCAAAAATAAGAGAAATGTGTTTAAAAATATAGAGTATCTATTTTTGAAGAATAGTTAAATTTAAAAAGAAAATAAAGAGTTAAAATCTACTAAAAATGTCAAACAGATCAATTCAAGGATTCCTAAAACATGTAGCTAATTACTTTAAAGAGGAACCTTTAGTACGTTTCAATCCAGATTATGCAATCTTACCAATCTTTTCAGGACCATTAGATTTAAAAAATCCTCTTGAAATGAGATTTCCTTATTCAAATCCAAGAGCTATAAGTATCTTTCCTAAACTTAGAAATGAAAAAATAATTAGGATATTTGATCATGTTTTAGATGATAAAAATTTAACATCTAAAGAATTTAATAAATTTATTCTGAAAGGTGAAATAGAGTTAGAAGGAAAAATTGATGAAAGAGAAGTAAAGTATTATTCCAGAATAATAAAAGAAGATAATCTAGTTCAAGCAATTATTGCAAATGATCTTGATGAATTAAGATTAATAAAAAATAGATTAAGTAATACAATTATTGGACTGGGAGATATTTTTGAGTTTAGAGATCCTGAAACAGGAATGCATTCAAGAAGGATTAACCATTATGCAGGAAAACTAGCTGAGATGTGTGGAGCAAATCAGAAATTTATCAAAGAAATTAAGATACAAGCAGGACTTCATGATGCTGGCAAAATGGGAATTTCTGATAAGATTTTATTAAAAAAAGGTGAATTAACTAAAGAGGAATGGCTTGAAATGAAAGAACATTCAAAACTAGGATATAATATTTTAAATAGATTTGATGGATTAAAGCTTGGAGCAGAAATAGCATTATATCATCACGAAAAATGGGACGGAACAGGTTATCCAAAAGGAGTAATAGGTAAAAACATCCCTCTCTCAGGAAGAATAGTTGCACTTGTTGATGTATTTGATGCACTTAAGTCAAAAAGACCTTATAAAGATATTTTTTCTGATGATAAAACTAAAGATATAATTTACAAAGGAAAAGCAAATCATTTTGACCCGAACTTAAATGAAAAATTTTTAGATGATTATAAGAGTTTTAAGGAGATTCTGGAGAGATATCAAGACAGATAAATAAAATTTTGTTTACAAAATTTAAACTTTAAATCTTAAAATAGCACCAATTCCAGATAGTTTTTGGAATTGGTCTCCTTCTTCTGTATCTGTTGAAATAATTTCAACTTTGGATGACATATCTCTTGCCTTTCTTTTTAAATCTTTTACTGTATCTTTATCAAAATTCTTTGATAAAAGAAGAATTTTAACAGCCCCATATTCTAGTGCTTTTCGAATATCTTTTTCTTTGTAAAGAGCCATATCTGG
This sequence comes from Candidatus Woesearchaeota archaeon, assembly GCA_964608525.1. Taxonomy (GTDB): domain Archaea; phylum Nanobdellota; class Nanobdellia; order Pacearchaeales; family GW2011-AR1; genus NP1466. The sequence goes on from CAZSNJ010000003.1 coordinate 7,110, forward strand.
CTTTTCACCCAAAGTTTCAAAGAAATTTTCTAAAAGCTTTTTTTCATAAACTATTTCTTGATTAGATAAAATATCTTTTGATTTTTCAACAAGTTCTTTTAATCCAGATTCATCAGAATTACCAATATCTATTCTTCCAATAACTTTTTCACTTAATTTTGTAACCATATATTTTCCATCTAGAAATTCATCTTTTGTTGGAATTGGTCCTCCTACTAATATACCTTGTAATTTTTTATTATCAAAAAATATTTTTCTCATTTCATCCGCAATTCTTTTGTAAAATTCTTTTGTTAATCCTTCTGTTATTCTATGAAATCTCTGACTTGATTGACCACCAGCTCTAACTTTACCAGGAATTCCTGATGTCATTTTTTGTAAAACTTCTATTCTTTTACCTTCTAGTAATCCAATTGTTGCTTCTTTTCGATCCATAACAAGAAGTCCAAAAACCTCACTAACTGCAAGTTGTTCTTTTAAAGTATCTAAAACAAATTCTTTATCACATCTATATAATCTTATTTTTAATGGCATTGGAGGCTCAATATCCCACAACTGCAAATCATCTTGACCTTCTTTTTTAGATACATTTCCACAAAATAATGCAAGACCATTTTTTGGTGTTTTTTTAAGTGTTTTTAAATGTCTTACAATTTTATCTAGTGCATCACTAACATTTTTTCTAGTGGAAGTTGATTTTATATTTTTTGCAGTTGATTTTTCTGCTTCAAGTTGTTTTTGAACAGAATTTACATCATATCCTGAAGAGATATAAACACTAATTAATTCAGTATGTCTCCCTTTGTATTTTTCAAGTTCTTCTAATATTTCTTCAAGTTCTAATTTTGTTAATTGTGTCATAATTTATAGAAAAAAGAGATGTTTATAAAATTTGGTTAAACAACTATTTTATATCCTGAAAGAGCATCTAATATTTCTCCTCTTGCATCTTTAATTTCTGGAATAGGGGAACCAGTAATTGTTTCTACAATATCTTTGTAAGTCTGTGAGACTTTCATCATTTCCTTAACAGGAACTCTATATTCTGTAGCAAGTTTCTTTCGTTCACTCATTCTTTCTTTATTTAATAGAATCTCTTTATCTAAACCTGATTCTTCTAAAAGAAACTTTCTAAATCCTTCTTTAGATTTTTCTATAATTTCTCCTTTCTTATAAGATTCAGCATTCCATATTCTTGCAGAATCCGGAGTTGGAGGCTCATCAATATAAATCATCTTTGAATTACCCCTTACATCTTTAACATATCCAAATTCTTTTTTCTCATCTACAAGAATTAGTCCTTTTCCTTGAAGTTCACTACTAGCTACTTTAAATCCTTCAATTAGAAATTTTTCATATTGTGGGACACCCTCTGGAGATTTAAATCCAAATGCCTGAAAATTATCTAATATCTGTTGTCTTGTAATATTAACATCATCATCTTCTGGAACTCCAGAAATTCCTTTTAATATGCCTTTTGTTGAAGGCGTAATTAGAAGTTTGCCAAGCTTTTGATTTTTTTTAAGATCCTCTGGAAGAATTATTCCACAGAATTCTCTTTTTCCTTTTTCATAAGCTCTCCACATACTTCCAGTAATATACTGCCTTGCTATTGCTTCAATCATAATTGGTTTTGCTTTTTGAACAATCCAAACTAAAGGATGAGGAGAATCTAAAACATGATTTCCTGCAAGTCCGGCCTCATCAAATTTTTTAAACCAATATTTTGAAACTGCATTAAGTGAAGCACCTTTTCCAGGAACTCCTTGAAGTCCATCTTCTCCTTGCCAATTACATTCAAATGCAGAAATCTTATCACTTATAATCATTACTCCTAAAAGAGATTCAGGAGATATTGTATATTGTTTTTGTTCAATTATTCTTTTACTATCTTTTTTTGTTAACCAATAAACAGACCTTACTTTTCCAGAGTGCACATCGCCTTCATGTTTTAGTGAAAAATCATTAGTTTTTGCAAGTGCTAAATGTTCTAAAGACATATTTATTTAATAAAAAGTTAATTTAAAAATATTTATCTAGTAGAATATATAATATCAAACAATATTATGAGCAACAATTAAATCTTTTTCAAATTCTTTTAGATTCTTAGAAATAGAAATTCCTTTTATTTCAGATCTTAAACTTATACCCTTATCTTTTTTCTTTTTCCAAACTTCACTATTAAATTTCATTAATTCATCAATCAAACTTAAATTAGAATTTATTTTTTTAGATTCTGGAAATTTTGATAAATCAATTTTCTTCTCTTTTGCAATAAATGTTGTAATTTGAGGGAGAATTGGATAAATTAAAACTAAAAATCTTTCAAGCAAAAAATGTAAAGCATATTTAGCAGATTCTGTTTCTTCTTTACTAAACTTATTTTCATTATTATATGCTCTTGCCTTAACTATTTCAATATAGTGAGATGCAAATATTTCCCATAAAAATCTTCTAAGTTTTAAAGCTGGGTGATGAAAATCATAAACTTCATAAGATTTATCAAATTCTTTAGTTAAAGATTCTATATAATCAATAAATAACTTATCTAAATTATTTAATTTTGGTTTTTTCTTAGGCTTATTAAATAACATTACAAATTTTGAGACATTTAATATTTTATTCAAGGTTTTTACTTCTGCCATAATTTTCTCTTCAGAACTTTTAAAATCCTGCTTTGTTAAATCTCCCTCAATTGAAGACCAAATTCTAATTGCTTCTGCCCCATAATCCCTTAAAAGTTTTTGCGGATCAATTACATTACCTAATGACTTTGACATTTTTCTTCCTTTTTCATCTAAAATATGTTGATTAATCCAAACATCCTCAAAACAAGCTTTTCCTGTTTCTAAATATCCTCTTAAAATTGTATAATAAAGCCATGTCCTAATAATATCTTTTCCCTGCGGTCTTAATGTTGCAGGATAAGATTTTTTAAAGAACTTATCATCTGATTTGTATTTTAACATTACAAGTTCAGAAATTGAAGAGTCCATCCAAGTATCAAGAATTCTCTCTTCGCCAACCCACCTTTTATCTTTAAAATCTTTAACTTTTCCAATAATTTTTCCATTTTTTAAAACATCTGCATCCTTATGTGGAGATTGTTTCCATGGAACATAGTATTTCCCCTGTTTTGGAAGAACTATTAAATTACCACTTTCAGATTTCCAAAGAGGAATTGGTGTTGCATAAAATCTTCTCCTTGAAATTGGCCAGTCTATTGAAATTGATTCAATCCAATTATCTAAAATTCTTTTTGATTCTTTTGGATAAAAATTCATATCTTTTGCAATTTTTTTAATTTTATCCTTTACTTCCACTTGTTTTAAATAAAATTCAGGCATTTCAATAAACTCAATTTCTCTTCCTGATCTTTCTGAAATAGGTGTTCTATGGAATATTTTTGCCTGCTTTTTTATTAAATTTTTAGATTTTAATATTTCAATTATTTTTTCTCTTGCATCTTTTACTTTGAATCCTTTTAAAATTCCTGCATATTCATTCATAGTTCCATCTTTATTTATTGCAATTTTTGGCTTAATTTTCATTTCCCTAAAAAATTGAATATCCGAGAGATCTCCTGCAGAACACATCATAACAATGCCTGTTCCTTTTTTAGGATCTGCTAAGGAATGAGATTTAATTGGAATTTCTTTATTAAATAATGGAGTAATTGCAGTTTTTCCTTCAAGAGATTTATATCTCTTATCATCTGGATGGAATATAACCATACCACAAGTGCAAATTAATTCAGGTCTTGTAGTTGCAATAATAATTTCTTTTCCTGTTTCTTTAATTTTCCATTTAACATCATTAAAAGTTGATTCTATATCCTTATATTCTATTTCAGAATCTGCAATAGTTGTTTGAAGTTTTGTATCCCAATTATTTATTCTTGTATCTTCATAAATAATTCCTCTTTTATATAAATCAATAAATGTTGCTTGAGTTAATAAACGGTATTCTGGAGAATCTGTATTATAAATTCCTCCAATATGATTCCCTTCTTTATAAGATGTAAACGAAATTCCTAATTTTGCAAATGTGTCTGACGTTTGTGAAGAAGTTTCATTAAGAAGTTTCTCACAATATTTAATAAATTTTTCTCGCCCAATCTTAAATGGAGAAACCTTGAATTTCTTTTCTGCTGCCATTTCTATTGGAAGACCATTTCGATCAAGTCCTAAAGGGAATATTACTTCAAATCCTTTCATTCTTTTATAACGAGCAAAAAAATCCATATAACAATAAGTTATTGCCTGTCCTATATGAACTGGAGCATTAACATATGGAGGAGGAGTATCAATTGAATAAATCTCCTTTTTTGTTTTATTATTAAATTTAAATAACTCTTCTTTTTTCCATTTATCTGTAATTTTCTTTTCAATTTCAACATTCCAATTTTTAATATTCTTTAAACCCATATTAATCTTACAGGAATTATTATTATAAACTTTTCTTACAAAAACCTTTTATACCTTTAATCTATCTAAAGACAATGGCAAAAGATAATAGTGTAAATATGCCTCAAGGATTTGGTGGACTTACAAGATTTAGTGAAGAATATGAAAGTATATTTAATCTAAAACCAACCCATGTAATTGTATTCATAATCTTAATTTTAATATTTAGAATTTTTCTAGGAGTAATTTATTAAAATGTTAGGAGGATTAAACCCAAAAAAGATGCAAGCATTGATGAAACAAATGGGAATGGAGCAAATTGATATTGAAGCATCTAAGGTTATAATTGAAAAAACAGATAATAGTAAAATAATAATTGATAATCCTGCTGTTGCAAAAATAAGTATGCAGGGTAAAGAAACTTTTCAAATTACTGGAGAGATAAAAGAAGAAAACTCTTCACCCCAAATATCAGAAACAGATATAAAAACAATAATAGACCAAACAGGAAAATCTGAATCCGTTGCAAGATCTGCTTTAGAAAAAACAGGAGATTTAGCCGAAGCAATTTTAGAATTAAGTAAATGATATCTTTTTCAAATCTTGGATAAATATAAAAACCCTTTAATCTTAGAAAGTTATACTTCTAATTTAGATATTCAATAGAAGCTTAAAAGTATGGAAGAAATAATTCAGGAAAAAATAAGTGCAGATCATCTCCTATATGTTAGTTTGAAATATACAAAAACGTGTGACGTTATAACTAACTTAATTATAAGATGGAGAAGAATGATTGATACAAGCATAGATGGAATAATGAAACATGCAAAAAAGAAAAAAAAGATTTCTTCAATACCATCAAACCCAATAAAGAAGATAGAACAAGTTAAAAAATTGTTTAAAAAAGATACAAATTTCTTAGAAGTAATAAAAATGTATGAAATGTTTAGAAAAATTGAAGAATTAAGAAAAGAGAGAATTGGAGAATTTAGAAAAAATGTTACGCTAAGAGTATTTTATAGAGGAAAAGAAATAAATATAAATTTGGAGCTATTAAAAATTTATGCTGATAGGTTGGAAAAGTTTATAAGTACTACAAAACAATTCCTTTTAAAATAGAAGGTTAAAACTTCTGAATTAAACTTTAAAATGAAAAAATTAATTGTAATCACTTCTGGAAAAGGTGGTGTGGGTAAGACAACAAGTGCAGTAAATTTAGGTGCAGCTGTAAATCATTTTGGTAGAGATGTTTTAGTAGTTGATGGAAATTTAACAACACCAAATGTAGGAATTCATTTAGGTTCTCCAGAAGTTCCAGTAAGTTTAAATCATGTATTATCAGAAAAAGCAGATATATCTGAAGCAATTTATGAACATGAATCTGGAATAAAAATTCTTCCTTCTTCTTTATCAATAAAAGAATTAAAAAAAATAAACACTGAAAAAATGAAAAATCTTAAAAAAGATTTTAGAAAAATTTCAAGATATGTTATTGTTGATAGTGCTGCAGGACTAGGTGATGAAGCAATATCTGTAATTAAAATGGCAGATGAACTAATACTTGTAACAAATCCTGAAATGCCTGCAATTACAGATGCATTAAAAACAATAAAACTTGCAGAACAGCTAAAAAAACCAGTTTTGGGAGTTATTATGACCAGAGTTAAAGAGAATAATATAGAAATGCAACCAGAAACAGTAAAAGAGATGTTGGAAGTTCCAATTCTTGGAATGATTCCTGAAGATATTAGTATTCAAAAATCATTAAGCTTAAAAGATGCTGTTGTCCATACTCATCCAAAAAGTAAACCTGCAAGGGCCTATAAAGAAATAGCAGCAAAAATTGTAGGAGTAGATTATGATTCAAATCAAGATAGGGAAAAACTAATTGAAAGAGTTTTAAAAAAATTAGGTTTGAAAAGTTGAATTTATTTGTTTAAAAGGACGATTATTGCTTTTTCTTGGCCAAAACTTAACTTCAAATGTCTTTGGGAGAATTAGATTTTTAGATATTTTATATCCTTCATATTCTTTCCTTAAAAAAAGAGTTATATTTCTTTTTTTCTCCCTTTTTACAGAAATAACTTTAACTCCCTTAGAAATAATCTTCTCTTCTATATTTTTTTCTTTTCCATATATAGCTCCGGGAACTGTTGCATAAATATCTGCTGGCCTAATTTTACTTGAACTAGATTCAGCACTAAACATAATAATATATTTTCTTCCTTTATACTCAAAAATCCTATCTCCAATATACTGATCTATTAGATTTCCATGTTTTAATTCTTCTTTTTCTGGTCGTGTAAAAGTCCTAAATTCTAAGTGTTTTTTCATCTTTAGTATATCTTTTTATTATTTTTAAATCTTCCTAAACAAAATTTCTCCTTTATTAATCTTACTTATTTTTAATGGTTTTTTTATTGAATCTATGCTAATTTTAAATTTAAACTGCTTTGAAATTTTTTCTGCAGATTCTGGAATAAATGGAAAAAGTAAAATTGTAATTATTTTAATTGAATCAGCTAATTCATAAAGGATTTTTTTATCTTTAGTCTCCCATGGTTTTTTATTTTGAACATATTCATTACAAATATCAATAAATGCAAAAATTTCGTTTAATACTTTGTCAAACTCATAATTATCAAATAATTTTTCAATTTTTTTAATATTTAATTTTTTAGATAGTTTGTTTTTTGTTTTTTCAATTCCATTTTTCTCAATCAAACCAGAAACTCTTTGTATTAAATTACCTAATTTATTTGCGAGTTCATTATTATGACGATCAATTAAGGCATTTTCAGAAAAATCCCCATCATCTCCAAAAGGTGTTGCTCTAAATAAAAAGTATCTGGAAGAATCAACTCCCGCAATAGAAATCAATTCATCAATGTTAATCACTTTGCCACGAGATTTTGAAATTTTTTCTTTATTAAAGGTCCACCAACCATGTGCAAAAATTCTTTTTGGAAGTTTAAAACCCGAAGAAAATAAAAATGCAGGCCAATAAACCATATGAAACCAAGAAATATCTTTTCCAATCAAATGAATATCTGCAGGCCAATTTCCATTAGCTCCAGAATAATAATTAAATAAGGCATCAAACCAAACAAAAGTAATATGCTTCTTATCAAAAGGCAGGGGAATTCCCCAATTAAAACTACTCCTAGAAATACTCAAATCATTTAGACCTTCCTTAACTCTATTAATAATTTCCTGTTTTTTATTTTTTGGAGAAATAAATCCCGGATTCTTTTTATATAAATCTAAAAGTTTTTTTTGATATTTTGAAAGTCTAAAAAAATAACTCTCTTCCTTTAATTTCTCAATTTTAGTTTTATGAATTGGGCAACAGTTATCTAGTAAATCTTTTTCAGTATAATAGGATTCACATCCGGTGCAATAATATCCTTCATAATTTCCTTTATAAATATCTCCATTATCATAAACCTTCTGCAAAATATCTCTTATAATTTTCTCATGATCTTTATCTGTTGTTCTAATAAATCTATCATATTTTATATTCAATTTTTTCCATGCATCTTTAAACTTCGGAATTAACTCATCAACAAATTTTTTTGTATTTTTCCCTTTTTTCTTAGCCGCAATTTCAATTTTTTTACCATGTTCATCAGTGCCAGTTAAAAACCAAACCTTATTTCCTTTAAGCTTATTCCATCTAGCTAAGATATCTGCTGCAATAGTTGTATATGCATGCCCAATATGAGGTATATCGTTTGGATAATATATTGGACTTGTAACATAAAATTTCTTTGTCATAAGAAAAAGACATTTAGAAGATATAAAAAATTAACTATCCCTTACTTTTCATACATTCTAGCTACATAATCTTCAATAGAACCTTTTTGTCTTTCATATAAATTAGTATCTCTTTTAATTTTATCTCCAATTTTTTCCCACTTAATTTCTTTCAAGGCAATTGGAGAATCATAAGTTTCAAAAAGATAACGATATTTAGATTCTTTTACCTTTGCTTCGATATTTTTTCTTATAATAATAATTCCTGGAACTTGTTGTAATTGTTCTAAGAACTTATTCATAATTCCTCTCCTATTTTTATCATTAACAATAATTATCTGAAATCTTCCATAATTATCTGTGTCTGGGGAGGGTTCCCAATTCCATCTTATATGTCTACTATTTTTAAAAATTCTTGTCATAATAGATGCATTAAATTATAGTTTAAAAGAATTTATGTCTTAAAGTAAACCCCAAATAATATAATTAAAATCATCAAAAACTATTTAAATAAAAGAAAATTCCATTAAATATGTTTGGGAAAAAAGAATGCGAAAAGTGTAAGGAAAAAGTAAATAAAAAATATGATTTTTGTCCTCATTGTGGGAATCTTATTAATGGAAATTATAAAAAAGATGAAGATTTAGGAATGTTGGGAAAAAATGATAATATGAATGAATTTGAAGAGTTATCTAAATCACTTTTTGGAGGCAGGGGCAATAGTATGCTAAATAAGATGCTTGGAAGTGCAATGAAAATGCTTGAAAAAGAAATGGAAAAAGAAATAAAAAGAAAAGATAATCAACCAAAAACAAATTTTCAATTATTTATAAATGGAAAAAGATTAAATCTTAATAATTCTAAAAACCAACCTCAAGTAAATAAAAGGCAAAAAATGAAAGAAATCTTTTTAAATCAATTTTCTAAAGATAACATAAAGAAATTCTTGAAGTTGCCTAGAGTTGAACCAACAACCAATATAAGACGACTTTCAGATAAAGTTATTTATGAAATTTATATGCCTGGAATTAAATCAATAAAGGATATTTCAGTAATCAAACTTGAAAATAGTATTGAATTAAAAGCTATTTCAAAAAATAAATCTTATTTTAAATTAATTCCTATAAGTTTACCTATTGTAAAGTATGGACTCTTAAAAGATAATTTAATTCTTGAATTTGGAGTTAGAAATTAATAAATTAAATAAGATTATAAAAAAGAATAACCTAAAAGAGCTTCTCTTCGTTTTTCAATTTCCTCGCTTGTAAGATATTTTCCACGATATAAAGAAGATTCATCCCATCCAAATCTTGAAACAAGTTTTCTTTCTCTTTCTTTTTCTTCTTCCTTAGTGTGTTTAGGAGCTTTAGGAAATAATACTTTAAACTGATAAACAATGTCTTTTAATAATTTCATTTTTATTAAATGAGCCCGCACGGATTTGAACCGTGGACCTCTGCCTTATCAGAGCAGCGTTCTACCAGGCTGAACTACGAGCTCATTAAAAAAACAGATTAATCTAATTTAAAAAGTTTTTTAAAGCAATTTTCTATAAATTTATTATGACAAAAGGCATGTATCACTATCTAAAACAGGCATGGAAAAAACCAGACAAAAAAACATTAAGAGAGAGAATGGTTGATTGGAGAAAATCACAAGTATTTACAAAAGTTGATAATCCATTAAGATTAGATAGGGCAAGAGCTTTGGGATATAAAAACAAAAAAGGTTTTGTAATAATTAGAATTAGGATTAAAAGAGGGGGTCATAAAAGACCAAGACCAAATAAAGGAAGACGAAGTAAAAGATTACATACTAGAAAAACCCTAAAAATGAATTATAAATGGATAGCTGAACAAAGAGTCTCAAGAAAATATAAAAATCTTGAAGTTTTAAATTCATATCCAATAGGAAAAGATGGAATAAATTATTTTTTTGAAGTGATTATGGTTGATATAAATAGACCAGAAATAAAAAATGATAAAACAATAAACTGGATTTGTAATCCTAAAAACAAAAAAAGAGCAATGAGAGGTTTAACATCAAGTGCTAAAAAATCAAGAGGATTAAGAAACAAACATCCAACTTCAAAAGTTAGATCTAGGAAAAGGAAGTAATCATACATAAAATTTTTAAATAAACATTTCTCAATTAAAAAATGATAAATCAAAAAGCACCTGAATTCAGCGCAAAAGCATTTCATGAAAATCAAATAAAAGATATTAATCTATCCTCTTACAAAGGAAAATGGGTTGTATTATTCTTCTATCCTGCTGATTTTACATTTATTTGTCCAACAGAACTAGGTGATTTAGCAGACAATTATGATAAACTAAAAGAAATGAATACTGAAGTATTAAGTGTAAGTACTGATACAGAATTTGTTCATAAAGCATGGCATAATGATTCAGAGACAATTAAGAAAATAAAATTTCCAATGATTGCTGATACTACTGGAAAAATTTGTAGAGATTATAAAACATATATTGAAGAAGAAGGAATAAGTACAAGAGCAACATTTATTATTGACCCTGAAGGAATAATAAAGGCTTTTGAAATGCATGACAATAGTATAGGGCGAAATACAGAAGAACTTATAAGAAAAATACAAGCAGCACAATTTGTAAAAGAAAATAATGGAGAAGTTTGTCCTGTTAATTGGAAAAAAGGTAGTGAAACATTAAAACCAGGATTAGATTTAGTTGGAAAAATTTAAAAAGTTAAAATTATTAAAATAAAAATGTCAAAAACAGATGAAAATTTAAAAGCTGCTTTTGCTGGTGAAAGTCAAGCAAATAGAAAATATTTAGCTTTTGCAAACAAGGCTATGGATGAAGGAAAACCAGAGATTGCACAATTATTCATGGAAGCTGCTGGTGCAGAAACAACTCATGCGTTAGGTCACTTTAATGTAATGGGCGGACCAAAATCAACAGTAGAAAATTTAAAACAAGCTGCAGAAGGTGAAAACGATGAAATTGAAGAAATGTATCCAAGATTCATCCAAGAAGCAAAAAAAGACGGAAATGAAGCTGCAGTAAAATCTTTTGAAATCGCTCTAGAAAGAGAAAAACATCATAGAGAGATGTTTAGAGAAGCACTAAAAAAATTAGAATAATATATTCTAAGAAATAAGAATTATTGCCAAAGGTATTAAAATAAATGCAATTAAAATGTAAAGTGCCTTTTTTCTTGAAATTTTAATTATCTTTTTAGAAATATATTTTGTTGTTTTATGTAATAAATCTACATTTGGTAAGAAAATTAATGCTCCAATTAAAGCAAATAAAGCATAAGCAATTGAAGTTGCAAGAGCTGTTGTTTTACCAATAATTATTGATGCTAAAAAAACATCTGAAGAAGTCCCTAAATCTGCACCTAAAATAAAAGGTATTGCTTTTTTTAAACTAATCAAACGTGAAACTGCCAAAGGAACAAGCAAACCTATAGTTATACTTGAAGAAAATACAATTGCTGTTAAAACAACTCCGATCAAATAAGCCTTATATTTTGAATCAAAATACTTATTAATAAATTTTTTAGCTTTATCTTCTCCACCAAGAACTTCTATAATAGATTTACCAATATATTTTAAAGTAAAAATCAAAATTATAAAAGCAAATAATAACAAAGCAAATTTATTATTTTTTTCAAATAAAAAATTTATAATTGGGGAAGTTATTAAATCAACAAAATTAGGTATTTTTAATAAAGAGATTTTTTCTCCTAAGATAGATGCAAGAAAAAAAGATAATTTAGAAAATAATTTTAAATAATATTCTAAAAAAAAGACTATAATCACTAAAAATGCACCATAAATAGAATAGGATAATGCGATCTCAAAACCATGTCTAAAATCTTTTTTTTGTTTAGTAACTGTTATTAAAGATATTATTAACGCAGTAATAGTTGTCCCTAAAGATGCTCCAATCAAAATATAAATTACTGTTGGTAAATTAATCAAATTATTTCCTGCAAATGCAGCAGTAATTGTTGCAACTGCTCCAGAAGATTGAACAATTGAAGTTGTAAACCACCCCATAGATATTGCCTTTATTGGAGTTAAACTTTGTAAAAGATAAGTTTTAATATCGGGGGCAAGAAATAGTGATGCTCTCCTTATTAATTCTATTGAAAATATAAACAAATAGATATATGAAATTAATTTCACAACTTTTTTCATATTGATATATTAAAAAATTATTATAAATATCTTTGGATTTAAGATAAATTAATTTTTATTAAGTTGTCTTACATAAACTATTTAAACCTTTTTTTTATTAAATTTAAATGACAGAACATAAACAAGTATACAAATGCGAAGTATGTGGAATGATTGTTGAAGTTAATCATCCAGCTGGAGGAACTTTAGCTTGTTGCAATCAAAACATGAAATTACTCGAAGAAAACTCTAGTGATGCTGCAACAGAAAAACATATTCCAATTATTGTTGGAAATAAAGTAAAAGTTGGATCAATTGAACACCCAATGGAAAATGAACATTATATTGAATGGATTGAAGCAACAGATGGGAAAAATATTTCAAAAGTATTTCTAAAATCAGGAGATAAGCCAGTTGCAGAGTTTTCTTTTGAAATTACAAGTGCAAGAGCTTATTGTAATTTACATGGACTTTGGAAAAGTGAATAATTATTTTACCATGGAAGAAGACATAAAAGAATATTTATATATCTGATAGGCAAAAAGAATTTCATAATTTCTTATATAATCTTCAAATGATTTTTTAATATCTTTAACAAAATCATATATTCTTTCTTGTTCCCTATTAATAACATATAATAAATAATCCCAATTACCAAGAATTTCTGTTGCCCATAAAACTGAATTATTATATTTTAAATAATGATGAAATCTTTTCTTCTCTTTTTCATCCATCCTATTCACTTTAATTAATACTGATTTTACAGAAAGATTAAGTATGGAATAATCAATAACAGGTCTAAATTGCAATATATATCCTCCTCTTACTAAATTTTTTATTCTATAAGAAACAGAATCTTTTGTAAGACCTACTCTTCTTCCAATTGAACCAAGACTAATTTGTGCATCTTGAGAAAGTGAGAATAATATCATTTTATCCTTAAAATCAACATCATAATCTTTTTTCTTTAATTCAAATTGTTTTAAAAAAGAAGTATCATTTTTTATATTTTTTAATACGGGAATCTTGTCTGGTAAAAACCCTGGAAGAATACTAGCCTTAATATTTTCAATTAACAAACAAGGAAAATAATATCCTACTTTTAATCCCTCTGTTAAAAACTCAAAAACAGATTTAGCTTCTTCAGGAGTCTTAGCAATTATTGATAATTCATAGTTTAAATTTCCACTATAAGTAAGTAAGGTATTTACATATTCATTAGAAAGACATCTTTTTATAAATTCTTTTTCAGAATCATTTGTATTTATGCTCAAAAAGAAATGGTATGAATGATATCCTAATTTTTTTATATTAATAACAGTACGAGAACCTGCAATTAAATGACTTTTCTCCATAGACTTAATCCTATATTCTGTTGATTGTCTGGATAAATTTAAAACACGGGCAATTTTAGATGTAGGAAGACGAATATTATGACATAAAAGAGAAAGTATCTTTTTATCATTATTATGAAATAAAACTGGTGTTTTCTTATTAATTCCTACTTTTAATACCTTCATATAGTAAATACGAGTAATTAGTTTAAATATTTTATCCTTTTTACTAAAAATCAGATTAAACATTTATATATTATAAATTATTCTAATTATCATGAAAATAAAATTTCAAGGATGCAGAGGATCAATAGCGTCTCCATCAGGGATTGGCATTGATAATAAAACATTTAGTACAAATGAATTTGGAGGAAATACGTCTTGTCTTTATATAAAAACAGAAAAAGATAAAAGGCTTATATTTGATGCTGGAACAGGAATAAGACCATTAGGAATGGAATTTATGGCTAATGGATATAAACAATCAAATAGAGAAATAGAATTATTTATTACTCATCGTCATTGGGACCATCTTCAGGGCCTTCCTTTTTTTATACCAGCACATTCTTCTGAAAACAATATTAATGTATATTGAGTAAAAAATATTAAGAAAAGTCTCTCAGATCAACAAAGCTCACCAAACTTTCCTGTTTTATTAAAAGATATGAAAGGCCTTAAAAAGTTCACTAACTTTGTTCCAGGAAGTACTATCTATAATGATTCAAATTTAACAATAGAAACTCACAATTTAAACCATCCTGGAGGATGTGTATCATATAAAATTACAGAAAAATACCCTGGTAAAAAGAATAAAATTGTTGTATTTGCTACTGATTTTGAACCGGATGGTGGAACACAGGATAGAGAATTAATTAAATGGTGGAAAGGAGCACATATTATTATCGCAGATGGCCAATATGACTTACCAGAATCTAAAGAGAAAAAAGGATGGGGACATTCAAATCCTTTTACAAATGTGGATCTTGCAATAAAAGCAGGAGGAGTTGGAGAAATAATTATGACTCATCATGATCCAAATTCGAGTGATAAATACTTAAATGCTTTAGAAGATAGAGTAGTAAAATATGCTAAAAAAGAAGACCCTAATTTAAAAGTTAGTTTCGCAAGAGAAGGAAAGAGCTTTGAATTAACAGATGGATTAAGTAGACAAGAACTGCAAGATGCTTTTAAATATTTAGCTGCATAAAATAATAAAACCTCTAAACTTAAAAACATTTCTTCATTAATTCTTTTATGAGATATCAAAAACTAGCAGAGCTTTATGAAAAACTTTCATCTACAACTAAACGACTTGAGAAAACTGAAATTTTATCTTTATTTCTAAAAGAACTATCTCTAAAAAATAAGGATGTTTTATATTTATTGCTTGGAAATATTTATCCAGAACATAGTGAAAAAAAAATAGGGATAAGTAATCAATTAACAATAAAAGCAATTTCAAGGGCAACAGGAACTCCTGATACAAAAATAATTCAAGAATGGAAATCAATAGGAGATTTAGGAAAAGTTGCTGAAAAATTAACACAAGATAAAAAACAATCAACTCTCCACTCACATACCTTAACAACTGAAAAAGTAATAAATAATCTAAGGAAACTCACAAGTTTTGTTGGAATTGGAACTGTTGGGAAAAAACTTTCATTAATAACTGAATTATTAACTTCTGCACAACCTTTAGAGGCCTTATATTTAGTAAGAATCTTGCTTGGAGATTTAAGAATTGGATTAAAAGAAAGTACAATAAGAGAATCTATCTCCTCTGCATTTTTTAACAAAGATAAAAAAGCATCTAAAATAATACAAGAGGCAATAGATAAATCAAATGATATTTCAAGTGTATTTGAAATTGCAAAAAAAGGAAAATTAAAAGATCTTGAAAAGATATCTCTTGTTGTTGGGAAACCAATAAAAGTAATGCTTGCGCAAAAAGTTTCATCTATAAAAGATGGATTCAAAGCACTTGGAGAAAATGTTGGAATAGAATATAAGTATGATGGATTTAGACTACTAATTCATAAAAAAGGAAAAGAAATAAAATTATTTACAAGACGTTTAGAAAATGTAACAAAGCAATTCCCAGAAGTTGTTATATATGTAAAGGAATATGTAAAAGGAGATTCATTCATATTAGATACTGAAGCAGTGGGATTTGATCAAAAAACAAAAGAATACAAACCATTTCAAGAAGTAAGTCAGAGAATTAAAAGAAAATATAATATAGAGGAATTACAAAAGAAATTACCAATTGAAATAAATGTTTTTGATATTATTTATTATAATGGAAAATCTCAACTAAATGAACCATTTAGGAGAAGAACTGCATTAATAAAAAAAATCATCCAAAATCATCCAAAAAAAATAGTATTTTCAAAACAAATTATAACAAGTAATCTAAAAGAAGCAGAAGAATTCTATAAAAAATCAATAGAAGATAATCAAGAGGGGATAATGATGAAAAATTTAGATACAATATATCAACCTGGAAGCAGAGTGGGACATATGTTAAAAATTAAACCTGAAGTTAGAGATTTAGATTTAGTGATAACTGGCGCAGAATATGGAACAGGAAAACGCTCTGGATGGCTAACAAGCTTTATTCTTTCTTGCATGAATAAGGATAAATTTTTAGAAATTGGAAAAGTTGGAACAGGAATAAAAGAAAAATCAGAATTGGGCATTTCTTTTGGAGAACTAACAAAAAAAATAAAACCATTAATAATTAAAGAAGAAGGAAGACAAGTTAAAATAAAACCAAAAATTGTTGTAACAATTACATATCAAGAAATTCAAAGATCTCCAAACTATTCTTCTGGATTTGCATTACGTTTTCCAAGATTTACTGCTTTAAGACCAGATAGAAATGCAGAAGACATCGCAACTCTTGAAGAAGTTAAAAAAGATTATGAAAAGCAGAAAAGAAATTAAGTCATAAATAAATCCTCTTCGACACCTTTATAAAGACTTTTTCATGTAATTTATTATTTAAAAATGGCTAAATCAAAAAGCAATTATAAAATACAAAATATTGTTGCAACAGCTTCTTTAGAAAAACCAGTTCCACTAACAAAACTTGCAAGAACTCAACCAAATACAGAATATAATCCTAAAACATTTCCAGGACTTGTTTTAAGAGTTAAAGAACCAAAATCAGCAGTTTTAGTTTTTTCTTCTGGAAATTTAGTATGTACTGGAACAAAATCAACTGCCCAAGTTAAACAAGTAATAGATGTTGTAATAAAACAATTAAAAAAAATCAATGTTAAAGTTACAATAAAACCTAAAATAACAGTTCAAAATATTGTTGCATCAGGAACAATTAATCTAAAGCTTAATTTAAACTTTTTAGCATTAGAAATGGAAAATACAGAATATGAACCAGAACAATTTCCTGGACTCGTATACAAGTTAATAGAGCCAAATGCTACTTTTTTACTCTTCAGTAATGGAAAACTAGTATGTACTGGTACAAAAAACAAACAACAGCTCGAATATAGTATGAAACAACTTCTAAAAAATGTTAAAATTGCACTGAAGAATTATAAATCTTAACTACTCAATAATAATTCTTAGTTTCTAAAACCACTTAATAATATACATAAAATTATAAAAAGAGACTTTTTTATTTCTTAATGATGGTTGAAGCAGGTAAATTAAAAAGCGGAGAATTGACAATTGAGGCGAAAAATTTTTTTAATTTTCACAAAAAAGAATTGGGAGAATCAATACGTAAAGGAAACAATGTAATATACATTGATTTTATGAAACTTACTGAATTTTCAAATAAACTTTCAGATG
Organism: Candidatus Woesearchaeota archaeon; assembly: GCA_964608525.1. Lineage (GTDB taxonomy): Archaea > Nanobdellota > Nanobdellia > Pacearchaeales > GW2011-AR1 > NP1466. Next base: position 24,584 of record CAZSNJ010000003.1, read on the forward strand.
AGATACTAACAAACCCTGAAGAAACACTAAGAATTATAGAACTAGCAATGGAAGAATCAGGATTGATTAGTAATGTAAGAATAAGACTGACTAACTTACCAGAAACACAACAAATAAAAATTAGAAATATACGTTCAAAACATCTTAATGAATTAATTATTATTGAAGGGATTATAAGACAATCATCAGATGTAAGACCTCAAGTTGTAAATGCAAAATTTGAATGTCCTAGTTGTGGAACAATTATTAGTGTTTTACAAATTGAAAAAAAATTTAGAGAACCTTCAAATTGTTCTTGTGGAAGAAGAGGAGGATTTAAATTAATAAGTAAGGAAATGGTTGATACTCAAAGAGTTGTAATTGAAGAATCCCCAGAATCATTAATTGGCGGAGAGCAACCAAAAAGAATTAATACTTTTGTAAAAGAAGATTTAGTTGAACCTAAAATGGAAGAAAAAACAACTCCTGGAAGTAGAGTGAAAGTAATAGGCATATTAAAAGAAGTTCCTGTTCCATTAAATACAGGTGGACTTTCAACAAGATTTGAATTAGCAGTTGAAGTTAATAATTTAATTGCATTAGAAGAAACTTTTGAAGAATTAGACATAAATGAAGAAGATGAAAGACAAATTCTAGAACTTTCACAAGATCCTGAAATTTTTGACAAGTTCTCCGGAAGTATTACGCCAAGTGTTTGGGGTCATGAAGAAATAAAAAAATCCCTTGTATTACAATTATTCGGAGGTGTTCAAAAAATCCATACAGATGGCCAAAAAAGTAGGGGGGACATACATATTTTATTAATAGGAGATCCGGGAGTAGCAAAATCAGTAAGTCTGACCTTTATGGCGAATATTTCTCCTAAGGGGCGTTATGTTGTTGGCAAAAGTGCAAGTGGTGCAGGCCTTACTGCAACAGTTGTAAGAGATGAATATCTTCGTGGATGGAGTTTAGAGGCTGGTGCAATGGTTTTATCACATAAAGGGTTAGTTTGTATAGATGAACTAGAAAAAATGGATCCTGGAGATAGAAGCGCAATGCATGAAGCAATGGAGCAACAATGCATGTTACCTGACTTTAAATTAATGCTAAGTAATGGTTCTTATGTTAATATTGGAAGATTTGTAGATGATTTAATTAAAAAAAATAAATCAAAAGTTCATAAAGGAAAAAATTGTCAAATACTTCCTATAGAAAATATAGGATTATTATCAACTGATTTTAGTAACCATTTTCCTACAGAAGCTTCAAGAGTTAGTAGGCATATTGCACCAAAAGAATTTATAAAGGTAGTTCTAACAAATGGTAGAGAAATTATAGTTACCCCTGAACATCCTTGTTGGATTGTTAAAAACGGAAAAATTAACACACTTCCTGCTGAACAATTGAAAAAAAGTATGTATTTTCCAATTCCCTCTGAAATAAATATAAAACCTAGTGAATATAAGAAAAAAAATGATTATCTTTGTAAAGTTCTTGGATACCACATAAGTGATGGGTGTTATGAATTAAATAGGGGTAAAAAGACAGGTATACAATTTTGGAATAATAATGAATATCTTATTAATGATTATGTTAATGCAATAAAGAATTATTTTAATTTGACTCCAATTATCACCAAAAGAAATAATCAGTATGCTGCGAGAGTTATTTCAAAAAAAGTAGTTGAACACTTTAAAAAATTAGATGAGAATTTACTCGAAAAAGGAGAAATTAAAAAGATTCCTGAAGGAATAATGCAACTACCTAAGGAAAATCTCAAGTATCTGTTAAGGGCTTTATATGATGGGGATGGTTCTGTGAGTTTCCAAAAAAGAAATGGGTGCAGAATTTCATTTGTATCTCAAAACAGGATATTAACAGAACAAATATCGGACTTACTATTAAGATTCAAAATACAATCATCTATTTTTAGAGATAACTATTCAAAAATCTGGAGACTTGATATCTCTGGACAAGAAAATCTCAAAGAATTTTTATTGAACATCAGCTTCTTATCAAAACATAAAAAACAGAGATTAAGAGATTATCATGAAAAAAATAAAACATATAGAACAATCAAAGACATTATTCCTGGATGCACAAATAAAATAAATGAAATATTTAGAAAATTAAAAATTCCTCAAAAAAAAATATTGGGACATCAAATTGATCTGGGTGTAGAAAAACACAGACTCTTTTTACAAAAATTAGTACTCATTGCTCAGGAAAAATTAGAAAAAAATATTAAAGAAAATCCACCTTTACTTTCAGAATATAGTCAAATAATCAACGAGCTTGAAGAAATAAAAAAATTAGCATTTGGATATGCAAGATGGATGAAAATAAAAAAAATTTCTAGAGTTAAGAATAAAGACATCAAATGGGTATATGATGTGACAATTGAACCTTATCACACATTTATCTCAAATGGAATGATTTTACATAATACAATTACAATTTCTAAAGCAAATGTTCAAGCACAACTCAGAGCACAAACATCTGTTCTTGCAGCAGCAAACCCTAAATTTGGAAGATTTGATCCTTATCAATCAATTGCACAACAAATTGATTTACCTCCAACATTGATTAATAGATTTGATGTTATATTTACTCTAAGAGACATACCAAGCAAAGAAAAAGATGCTAAAATTGCAAGTCATGTTTTAGATGAGCATAAAAAAGAAGGGAAAGATATGATAATTCCAAGAGATATTTTTAGAAAATATGTGGCTTACGCAAAACAAAAAGTAAATCCTTATCTTAGTGAAGAAGCTGTATCTGAAATAAAAAAATTCTATGTTGATTTAAGAAATAGGCCTGTTTTATCAGAAAGTGCAATGAGACCAATTCCAATTTCTGCAAGACAATTACAAGCATTAATAAGAATGTCAGAAGCTTCAGCTAAATTAAGACTTAGCAATACTGTTTCAAAAGAAGATTCAATAAGAGCAATAGAAATAATAAAATATTATTTAATGCAAGTAGGTTATGATTATGAATCAAAAACTTTTGATATTGATAAAGTATCTGGGAAGTTTTCATCTTCACAAAGAAATAAGATAATTACAGTAAGAGATACAATAATTAATCTAGAAGGACGTTTAGGAAAGATGATTCCTGTTGAAGAAATTGAAAAAGAGCTTGAAGGAAAATTAACTAAAGAGGAAATCGAAGAATCAATAAATAAACTAAGTAGTTCTGGAGAGATTTTTAAACCAAGAAGAGGTTATATTCAAAAGATGTAAAATGGAAACACTTCAAGAACAGAGGGAAAATTTTAAGGAGATAATGACAACAACTACCCAATATAGAACAAGTGAAAATGAAGCATGCGGGAATTTTAGTTTTTTTCAATATAAAAAAAATCCAAACTACAAAAGATGTTTATTAGATGAATACAGAACAGGTTTTGGAAGTAAAGGAGGAAAACTCTTATTAACTCAGGAAGAAGCAAAAAAATATGTAAATTTTTTAATCCATCAATAAAAACAAAATGCAATTATTTTATAAACAATCATAAATATGAAAAAATAAGAAAACTTGAAAAAGAATTGAAAAAATTAAAAGAAGAAAACAATAAAAATGCCTGAACAACAATTTAAAAGAAATATAGCATATAAATTTAGAATTGGAGATATATTAATTGGAAAACCGATATTTGATGAAGAGAAATTTTCTTTTTTAGAACTAGGAAATAAAAAAATAGTTAGAGTAAATATAATTGGAAATATTGTAGATAGATATGATAGTGAAGGTGAAAAAAAATATTCTTTTTTAACATTGGATGATGGTTCAGGACAAATAAAATTAAAATCATTTGGAGAGGATATTGAAAAATCTAAAAATATAAATCAAGGGGAAACAGTAATTATTATTGGTGTTTTAAGATATTTTAATAATGAATTATATATTTCTCCTGAAATAATTAAAGAACAAGATCCAAAATACTTGCTTGTTAGAAAATTAGAACTTGAAAAGGAAAGATCAAAAAATTCTCCTCCTATTGAAAAACAACAAATAATTGCAATAAAAGATAAAATATTAGATTTAGTGAAAAATTCTGAAAGTGAAGGAGGAATTGATACAGATAAAATAATTATGGATTTAAAAGAAACTTCTCCTGAAATGATTAATCAGGAAATTAAAAAACTTATTGAAGATGGAATAATTTTTGAGCCTCGTCCTGGAAAAGTTAGATGGTTGGGGTAAGTTATTTTTTCTTCTTATTAAACCAATGAGCAAACCAAATTAAAGCAACTAATCCGACTAATGAAAGAATAAATCTAAATATATCTCCAGCATATCTCCAATATCCTCCAGCACCATAAAGAAGTGTTCCTACTCCTCCACCCATTAAACCTGCACCAACAGAATCTAATCTAAAAAAATATGCTCCAAGAACAATTATTAAAATTCCCAAGGGAATAGAAATAATTAAAACATTTTTGGAATATTTTTCGCGAGAATCTTCATAATCTTTCCGACATTCATAATCTCTATCACAATATCCTTTAGGACAAGGTGTTGTTACACATCTAATATCTTGAGATGTCCATTTTCCATTAATCTCTTCACATCTTTCTTGAGTTTCAATTATTTCTTGTGTTTTAAATTCTTCACAAAAATCAGTATATTCTGGTTTATTATAGAAAGTATTAACTCCATAAACAACAACAGAAATTGTTAAAATTATAATTGCAATACCTATAATAATATCCTTTATTCCCATATTTTCTAAAAACATAAAACATTTATAAACTATGGCTTTTCTACTAAATTATGGATGAATATAAAAAACTACTTGAAAACGCATATTCAAAAGTAAAGCAAGTTGATACAAATAGTATCAGATTTGAAGTTCCAAAAATAGAAGGACATTTTGAAGGTAAAAAAACAATTCTAACAAATTTTATTCAAATTGCATCACATATAAGAAGAAATCCAGAACACTTTCAAAAATTCTTATTGAGAGAACTTGCAGCTTCTGGACAAAAAGAGGGAAATAGACTTGTTTTAAATATCAAAGTTCCAAGCACCAAGATAAATCAAAAAATAGAAGAATATGTAAAAGAATTTGTATTATGCAAAGAATGTAAAAAACCAGATACAGAATTAATCAAAGAAGACAGATTAACTTTTATTCATTGTCTTGCATGTGGAGCAAAACACTCTGTTAGAAGTAAAATATAGAATATTTCAGAAAAATAAAAATATATAAACTTTTTCTTATAAGATATATAGAATCAAATGGAATATAAAATAAAAAGAAGATTTATTTTGGGAATATCCCTCTTACTATTTGCATTACTTTATTTTTTTAAAAATACTTCAAGTCTACTAAGAATTTTTGCAACTCTTGCTGGACTCGTTAGTTTTTACATATTTGATCATTACTTTAATATAAATTTTGAACTAAAACATTACCTCTATATATTAATAATAGCATTTTTTGGAATTTTATTATCTCCATTATATTTTATATCGGAAAATTATGATAAGATTCTTCATCTAGTAATACCAATACTAACTGGAGGAATTGTTTTCTTCCTAGTAAATAAGCAAAATTTAACTCTTAAATGGAAACTTGTCACAACTCTTCTCTTTACAATTTCAATACTTACAATCTTTGAAGTAATTGAATTCTCCTTAGATAAACTATGGGATTTAAAACTTCAGGGAATTTATATTAGAGATATAACTGGTCTTGAAAAATTTAATATTATCATGGATAAAAATGATGATACTATGATTGATTTAATAATTGGAATTCTAGGAAGTTTAATATTTACCTTCTACAATATTATAAAAAGTATGATTAATAGGGTAAAATGGTCTTCCAGAAGATTTATAAAATAAATTTCACTAAGGATTTTAAAGAATTCATTAGAATTTAATTAAATTGGAGGATAAAAAATGACAGAAGGATATTGTGTAAAGTGTAAAAAGAAAGTGGAGATACAAAAACCAGTTGAAAGCAAAACAAAGAAAGGGACAAAAATTGCTAAAGGTAAATGCCCTCATTGCGGAACAACGGTTTGTAGAATGGGCGGGATTACTAAATAAATTTATTTAATTTTTATTATGTTTGTAAACATTATCAAGACATATAGAGATATCGTTGCTATATGTGATTCAGATTTAATTGGGAAAAAATTTGTTGAAGGAGAATTTCAATTAGATATTAAAGAAAGTTTCTTTAAAGGTAAGGAAGAATCTACTGAGAAAGTAAGAGAAATAATGACTGAGATGATACAAGAAGATGCAACTTTTAATATTATTGGAGAAGAATCAACAAAAACTGCATTAGAAGTTGGAATTATCTCTGTTGAGAATATTAAAAAAATTCAAGGAATTCCTTTTGCTTTAATTCTTAAATAATTCAATATCTTTATAAATAAATTTCTGATTTAATAAACATGAAAAAACATCAAAATCAAGAAGAACAAAAAATAACAAGGGTTAGACTTCCAAGAGGGGAAGAAATAATTGGAATTATAGAACAAAGACTTGGTGGTAATAAAATTATGGTTAATTGTTTAGATGGAAAAACAAGAAACTGCAGAGTTCCTGGAAGAATGAAAAGAAGATTATGGCTAAGACCAAATGATGTTGTAATTGTAGAACCATGGGAATTAGATAAGGATAAGGGTGATGTAATATTCAAATATCGTTTAAATCAAATAGAATGGCTAAAAAATAAAGGATATTTAAAAAGTGAGAAAACTGAATTTTAAATAAAAAAATGAAAACAATTCTTTCAGAAAAACTTCCAAGAATTATAAAGAACAAAAAAAGATTAGAAGAAAAACTAAATTTAAAGATAACTAATAGAGGTAAAGAAGTAACAGTAAAAGGGAATCCAGAAAATGAATATTTAGCAGAAAAAGTTATTGATGCAATAAATTTTGGTTTTTCTCTTAAAACTTCAATGTTAATTAAAGAAGAAGATAACATCTTTGAAATAATTAATATAAAAGATCATACTAAACGAAAAGACTTAGAAAGAATAAGAGCAAGAATTATTGGAACAAAAGGTAAAACACTAAAAACATTAAGTGAATTAACAAAATGTCATTTTGAATTAAACGAGAATCATATAGGAATTATTGGAGATCCTGAATACATAGAAAATGCGCAAAATGCAATAATTTCAATTATTAAAGGTTCAAAACAATCAAATGTTTATAATTTTTTAGAAAAACATCAGGTAAAAGAAGTTATTGATTTGGGGTTGAAAGGATAATTATTATTTCTTTTTTAATTTTTTTAGTTCAACATGAATCTCCCTATGACAATTTGCACAAAACAGATTACATTTTTTTATTTCTTCACTTACTCTCTTCCAACTTCTACAATGACCTTTACTTGAAACATTAAAGTCTTTTTTTGAGGAATCTATATGGTGAAACTCCAACACTTCTGGATATTTGTTATACCCACATTTAATACATTTACCTCCTACAAAATTAATAGCTTTAAGACGAATTTTTCTTCTTCTTTTTGTAACTGCATCAATAAGATACTGTCTTCTATCTTTATAGGTTCTCTTCTCTACAAATTTCCCCTTCTTCAACATCTTTTAAAAATTAAAACGTCCTGGGCTGGACTCGAACCAGCGACCTAACGGTTTCTGCCAGATCTGCTCACAGAACAACTTATAACAGCCGTTCGCTTTTGGCTCACCAAAGATATTTAATAGAGACTATAACTCTCAAGCAATCTACCAACTGAGCCACCAGGACATAATAATCAGATAATAAATTTACTTTTAAAGTTTTCCAAACTTGTCTTTTAGAATAATAATCCTTAAAAGAGATATAAACCTTCTAAAAAGATGGATAATAATAACTGGCTTTATCCAACAAAATTTGATATAGAAGATAGATCATTCTCTACACTAGCACTTCATAGTGCACTTGAAATAGATAGCAGCATCATTAACCATGAAGAAGGAATAGATTATTTTAAAAATTGCTCGTTAAAATTATCTAAAATACTTGAAAGTGAAATATTAAGGTTACAAAAAATTAAAGAAAATAAATTAGGATATGAATCTTCACCTCTTTTTTTACTAAGAGATACTTTATATTTACATGAAATAACACAAAATAAAGCAAACAAAATATCTCTTTATAGAATTAACTCTAAATTAGCAACATCTGGTCCTTATTTAAAAGAACCTTTATCAACAATCATTACCATTCGCAAAACATATCAAGACCTAAGAGAAGAAATTATTCCAGTTTATTTAAGAATATCTAATAACTTAAGCACATTTAAAGAAGAATGCAAATCTCAACAAGAATCGCTAAGAGATTTCTCACTTAGTTTATCAAAAGAGTTAGATAGATGTAATCTTTTATTTTCAAGATTTTCTTTAGTTGCGTAATTTTCCCAACAAATTTAAAAACATCTCTTTATTCTATTAAATCATGGAATTAGATAAAGCAATTAAATCATGTAAGGATGTAAAAAAATTTAATGATAAAAAACCAGATTGGAGAGATATAATTGAGGCAATAGATAAAGCAAGGTATGCATCAATGGCAGGGAATAATTATTCCTTAAAATTTATTATTATTGATGATAAAGAAAAAATACAAAAACTAGCAGAATGTTGTCAACAACAATTTATCTCTCAAGCACATTATATTGTAATTGTTTGTTCAGATCCAACTAGAACAATGAATCTTTATAAAGAAAAAGGAGAAACTTATTGTACTCAACAAGCAGGAGCAGGAATTCAAAATTTTTTATTAAAACTAGAAGAAATAGGACTCTCAACATATTGGGTTAGACATTTTACAGAAGAACAAATTAGAAGAGGATTAAGAATTCCAAATAATATCATTGTTGAAGCAGTATTCCCAATAGGATATGAAACTAAAGCTAAAGGAATGAAAAAGAAAAATACATCAAAAATAGAACTTGATAGAATTCTTTATTTTAATGAATACGGAAACAAAAAAATGGAAAATCCAAAAATGTTAAATGTTTAATTCTTAAAAAAATCCTAAGGCCTTTTCAGGCCCTAAGATATAATAAAAATTTATCTTAAAACTTCTATTCCTAAATCAGAAACTTCTTTAGACATAGGAAGAGCTTGATCTTCCATTGATTTTCCTAAAACATACGGAGATTTAACTCCGGTCATAATCGTAATAACTCTAACTTTTCCAGTAAAATCCTTACTGATTCTCGCACCAATTATAACTTGTGCTTCTGGACTTAGGTTTTCAGAAACTGCCCGACCAATAACATCAAATTCTTCTAACTTTAAATCAGGACCACAAGTTACATGTATTAAAGCGCCTGTTGCACCTTTATAATCCACATCAAGTAGAGGATGAGTAAGTGCTTGTTTTACAGCTTCATTAACACGATCTTGCGAATCATTTTCACCTATACCAATTACTGCAACACCTCCATTTTTCATAATTGTAGAAACATCTGCATAATCCAAATTTATTAAACTTGGAAGAGTAATAGTTTCAACAATTCCTTTAATCATTGTACTAATTAATTCATTAGCAACAGCAAAAGCTTGTTCAATAGGTAATTGTCCAGCAATATCAACAAGCCTATTATTATCAAGAACAATACAAGTATCTGTTACATCTCTCAATTCTTGTAGTCCAAATTCAGCTTTGTCAATTCGTGCTTTTTCTGATTCAAACGGCATTGAAACAACACTGATTACAACTGCTCCGGTTTCTTTAGCTAATTGGGCAATTACAGGAGCTGCGCCAGTTCCTGTTCCGCCACCCATTCCTGCAACAACAAAAACCATGTCACTTCCTGAAACTGCTTTTTTTACTTCAACCAATGCTTCTTTTGCAGCTTCTCTACCTTTATTAGGCATTCCACCAGCACCTAAACCTCTTGTTAGTTCTTTACCAATAAGAAGTTTATCATCTGATTTTGTAACACTCAAATGAAGTGCATCTGTATTTGCAGCATAGATTGTAGCACCATTAATTCCTTTATTAAAAAGCCATGTTACAGCATTACTTCCCATACCTCCAACACCAAAAACTTTAATGTTAGCTTTTCCTGCTTTAAGTTCTTCAAAGTTAATACTATGTGTCTCTGTATTTTCTACTGCTTCTTTTGCAAAATCTAATACCATATCTTTTTACCTCCTTTCATCTCTATAAGGAAGCTTTTTCAAGTTTCTTTTCATCGAAAAGTTTAAATACTTGATACGCTTCCAACTAATAAGAAATAATTCAAGAGAGACACAATTAATTTATTAAAACCGCCAAGCTTATTAAATTAATATTATAAAAATACTAAGATTTCTCTATTTAAAAATATTTTGATAGTTTAAAATAAGAATAATTATATAGATTTTCTTAATTTTTCAATCTTTTTCCAACTTTTCTTAAGATTCTCGTTGGATTTTTCTATAATTAATTTTAAAAATTTATCATCAACTAAAATCCTTCCTTTATCTATTATTGGAAATTCTAATTTTTCAGTGCTATTTAATTCAAGTATTATTCTTTTTTTTAATGCAATTATTCCTGATTTTTTCAATCCTGCAAGCTTTGCTTTGTTTAATAATTCTTGCACATCTTTTAATGATTTACAAACAATATGCAATATAAATGGTTCTTGTTTAAATTTTATTGATTTTTTATTTTTCTTAAGTATTTCATTTAAATTTTTCTTAAATTGATTAATTGAAATAGGGTTATGATAAATTTTAAAAAATAAATTCTTATCTTTTTTATCTTGGTCTATTATTAAAACAATTCTTCCAGAACATGAAGAAGTTGTATAGTAATTGTTTTTTGAGTTTATTTTTTCACATAATTTTAAAATTTTTTTATCCCAGCTCTTTTTAGATGATTTATCTAATTTAGAAAGAACATCTTTTTTTCTTTGTTGGAAGTTGTTTTGGGACATTTTATTTTAATTCCTCACTAATATCCTTAATAGAGATATATCTTATATCTAAACTTTTTTCAATTACTTTTGGGAGTTTTTCTCCCTCTGCTAATTCTTTTATAATATAAACAGGTTTTTTCTTAAACCATTTTGTATAACCAATTTCAATTAAAGCTCCAACAGAATAACCAATACATAATAATACATCTGTTTCTTCATTTAATTTTTCAGGTTGATTTCTCCAAGTTTGACAATTAATATGTTCTCCTAATTTTAAATTCACCCAACTATAACCAAATTCCTTGTCATCTAAGGGAACTATTTCATAAATCTTTTTACCATTATTTTCTAGATACTTCTCAGCAAAAAACTCTGAAGAGGAACCTTTATCAGGAGTTATTACAATTTCATGATTTAATTCAGACACAATTTTTGCTAACTTCAAAAGTTTTTCTTCTTCTCTTACTTTACTTGGTCCAATAATCCCTATTTTCATTTTAATCAACTCCTAAAATCTCTGCATTAATATTTTCTTCCTTACATAATTCTACAAATTCTTTAGCATCTTCCTCAGATCCAATGATACTTCCAAAATGACTTGGAATAGCAAGAGTTGGTTTTATTATTTTTGCAGCTTCAACTGCCTCCTCTACATTCATAGTAAACCTTCCTCCAATGGGAAGTAAGGCAATAAATTTTTTATTTTGTTGATTATAACCTGTAAGATTCTTCATTTCAGGAATAAAATCAGTATCTCCTGCATAATAAATCAAAACATCATTCATTTTAACTAAATAACCTACCCAACCTTCATTTTTATGATGGAAATGTTTATCAATATTATAAGCAGGTAAAGCAGAGATCTTTAAATCTCCAAATTCTAATTCTTGTCCTTGTTCTATTATCTTAATTGGAACTTCAAATCTTATGATTTTGCTTTGACAATCTGCTGTTGCAATAATTTTTGTTCCATCTTTTATAATTTTTTTAATATCTCCAACACTACAATGATCATAATGACTATGTGTAATTAAAATTAAATCTGCTTTTGGAGATTCTTCCTTAACATTATATGGATCAATATAAATTACCTTAGAATTTTTAATTAAAAATCCAGCATGACCTAACCATTTAATTTCTACTTCCCCTATTTTCATAAAATTAGGAATTTGAATTTGTTTTTAAGCTTTTTGAAATAATTTCCTTTATAATTTCTCAATACTTCTTGCAATCTGCAGCATTTTTTGTTCTTGAAACTTATCGCATATAATCTGCATTCCAACAGGAACTTCATTAATCTTTCCGGAAGGAATTGAAATTGCACAATTTCCAGCTAAATTTGCAGGAATTGTCAAAGCATCATAACTATACATATCTTTTAGTGAAATTTTCTCTCCAATTTTATGTGGAAGTCTTGGAACAGTTGGAGAAATTACACAATCAACTTTCTTAAAATTTTTTATAAATTCATCTTCAATTAATTTTTTAACTTTTAAAGCTAAATGATAATATCGTCCTAGATATTCTGCTTTTGTAATTTCACTTCCCCCTAAAATTCTTCTTAAAACTTCTGGTCCTGCAACTTCTTCTATTTTTTTCCCATATCTTCTTCCATCAAATCTTCTAGTTGCAGAAAAAAATTCAACATAAACTAAAAGATAATAAGTTTCAATTGCCAAATCAATATGATTTATTTTAATTTTCTTTATTTTCCATTTATATTTATCAGCAGCTTTTTTTATTTTATCATCAATTAATTCCTGTATTTTTTTGTTTTGAATCTCAAAATCTAAAACTCCGATTGTAATATTTTTAGGAACTTTTTCAATTTCCTTTAAATTTAATTTTTCTGAATCTTCTGTTATAGAATCATTTTCATCTTTTCCAGAAATAACACTTAATAATAATGCAGATTCATTTACATTTTTCGTTATTGGTCCAATCTGATCTAAACTCATTGATAAATCAATTAATCCATATCTTGAAACAGATCCATATGTTGGTTTTATTCCAACAACTTCGCAATGGCTTGAAGGATTTCTAATGCTTCCACCAGTATCACTTCCCAAAGTCATATCACAAAAATTAGCTGAAACTGCTGCTGCACTTCCAGAACTTGATCCTCCAGGAATTAATTCTAAACTTTTAGGATTTTTTGTTGGTTTATATGCACTTGTTTCTCCAGATGAACCACTACAAAATTCATCACAATTAGTCATTCCAATAATTAAACCATCTTCATCTTTAATTTTTTTAATAACAGTTGCATCATATGGAGATTTATAGTCTTCTAATGTTTTTGATGCACATGAAGCATTAAGTCCTTTAACATTTATTGCAGATTTTACTCCAATTATTTTTCCTGCAAGTTTTCCTTTGTTTTTTTTAGAATCAATTTTTTTTGCTTCTTCTAAAACATTTGGATTTAATTGTAAAAATGCATTTATCTTATTTCCTTTTTGGTCGTTTTTTTTAATTTCTTCAAGATATTTTTTTAGTTTTTGTTGTGTTTTCACCATTTTTTTTTCTCTGCAATTATAAAATCCTTATTTTTATTTGGAGCATTTTCAAACATAATTTTTTTAAATTCATTACTCTCTTCATATAACTCTCCTTCTTCTCTTTCGCCATTTTCTCTCTCAATTAAAGATTCTTCTATTTTTTTATCAATCCGACTTAATTTTTTAGAAAAAGAATCCATCATATTTTTAGCCTCTTTTTTTATTTCTTTTTTTTCTTTTTCAGATACTTCATGCCATAAAAAATCCATGATAATTCTAAGAAGAAGTAATTTAAAAATTAATCTATATCTAGAAGAATATAATCTCCACAACATCCAACATTATAAACTTCTGTTTTTCCTATTTTCTTTTTTCCTTTTCCTTCATGAATATGTCCACAAAGAACATGTTTTTAGCAAGTTTTAAATAAAACAAAATTTTTAGTGGTTTATGAAATTTGAAGATTTTGAAAAAATTTTAAAGAAAACTATTAGAGAATTTAAGGATATAGAGAAATTTGGATATCTAGGAATCATGGGTTCTCAAAATACTGAAAGAGATATTGATATGATAAGAGAACTCAGATTTAGTAGCATTCACCTGGTTAAGTTTTCAAAATGAAGTAGAATATTTATCAAAAGAAAATCCAAAAAAAGATATTTTCTTACATTTGATATCTTTTCCAGATATGTCTCCAATGATAGAAGAAACAAAAAAAGCCATGTTTAAATCTAAAAGATATTATGGAAAAAAGGAAAAATTATTAGATATTTCATTAACAAATAAGGATTTTTATTATAATCGCTTAAATTTTATAAATTGTCTTTATTCTAGATATCCCAAGAAACTTGAAACAAAGAAGATTCATGAAATAATTTCTTATATTTTCAAGCACAATAATGGAAAAATAAATCTTAAGAATAAGACTAATAAAGAGATTTATTTTGAATGTTGTGATTTCTTAGATTCTAAGTCAAAACCTATCAAATTAGGGAGTTAAACGATCCCTATCTCTAGGAAACATCGTAGCTTCTTTAATATTATCAAGTCCGCAAATAATTTGAGTCATTCTTTCAAGACCTAAACTCCACCCACTATGACTCGGTGCCCCGTACCGGAAACTATCAATATATGATTTAAAATTTTTAGGATCAAGTCCATTTGCTTTTAATCTCTCTGTTAATAAACCAGGTATATGAATTCTCTGACCTCCAGAACAGATCTCAATTCCCTTGTAAATTGCATCAAACCCTTCAGAAAGTTTCTCATTTTTACTCAAACTCTTAGGCATAATGTAAAAGGGCTTTAAAGATAATGGCCAAGAATGAACAAAAACAATTGTATCTGGAAATTTTT
>CAZSNJ010000004.1:0-4425 GCA_964608525.1 Candidatus Woesearchaeota archaeon
AAAATAATGTGGTGGACAAAATCTAGTTTTACTTATGATTCTTTTGTCTTTTATATTCATAAACAATCCTTTTTCCTTATTAAGCATAATTAGATAAAATTCTTTAAATTTATAAAGTTAAACACTCTTTCTAAAACATGTTTAAATTTTTAAAAGAAAAAATAGGAAACTGGGCAAAGAAAATATCCAAAAAAGAAGAAATAGTTGAAAAACCAAAAGAAAAACCTAAAACTAAGAAAAAAGAGCCTATAAAAGAAATTAAAGTTCCTATGAAGTTTGTTCCAGGATTGCAAAAATATGAGCCGGATTTAGAAAAACTAAAAGAAGAAACTCCTGAACCTGGAACAGAATCTTTTTTCAAAAAAATAAAATCAAAAATATCAAAAGTAAAAATATCTCCAAGAGAATTTGAAATTTATTCTGAAGAACTTAAGGATCTTCTTTTAGAAAATAATGTTGCATATGAAGTAACAGAAAAAATGATTAAAGAATTAAAAGAAAAAATAGTTGGACGAGAATTTCTAAAAAAGGAAATAGAATCTGAAATAAAAGATTTATTTAAAGAAATAATTGAAGAGATTTTAATAGAACCATATAATTTATCTGAAAAAATATTAGAAAAAAAAGAAAAACCATATGTTATCCTATTCTGCGGAATAAATGGAACAGGAAAAACAACAACAATAGCTAAAATTGCTGATTCATTAAAAAAACAGAAAATATCCTCTGTTATTGCAGCTGCAGATACATTTCGTGCAGCATCTATTGAACAAATACAAGAACATGGTAAAAAATTAGGGCTTAAAGTTATTTCTCATGAATATGGATCAGATCCAGCATCTGTCGGGTTTGATGCAATAAAATATGCAAAAAAAAATAAAATTAATTGTGTATTAATTGATACAGCAGGAAGAATGCACACTGCCAAAAATCTTATTAAAGAAATAGAAAAAATATCAAGAGTATGCAATCCAGATAAAAAGATCTTCATTGGTGAAAGTTTGACTGGAAATGATGTAATAGAACAAGCAAGAAGTTTTAATTTTTCTATTGGAATTGATGGAATAATTTTAACAAAGGCCGATATTGACGAAAAAGGCGGAACAGCATTGTCAGTTGGTTATGTTACAAAAAAACCAATTCTCTATTTAGGTACAGGACAACTTTACGAAGATATTATCCCTTTTAATAAAAGAGATTTTATAAGAAAACTAGGTCTTTAATTAAAAACCATAAACTTATTAACTCTTAATCTACACCTATAAAATATGTTAGAAAAACTAGGAGAAGTACTAAAAAAGGCAACTGATAAAATAGCTAATGCTATATTTCTTGATAAAAATTTAGTAGATACTATTATCAGAGATTTACAAAGAGCAATGATTGAAGCAGACATAAATATTATTCTAGTTAAAGAATTAAGTGATAAAATAAAAAAAGCAGCTCTCGATGAAAGAATAAAAGGAATAGATAAAAAAGAGCATATAATAAAACTACTTCATGAAGAATTAATAAAAATCTTAGGAGAATATAAACAATTAAAACTAAAAAAACAAAATAGAATCTTGCTTTTAGGATTATATGGGGTTGGTAAATGTGTTCATGAAAAAACAAAAATACAATTGAATTCCGGAGAAATAATTGAAGCTAAAAACCTATATGAAAAATATTCAGAAAAAATTCCAGAAGAAAATATAGAAGATGGAAAGATAATTGACATAAAAAATGAAAATCTCTTAATTCCTTCATATAACAAAGTAACTCAAAAAATAGAAAACAAAAAAGCTACTCACTTATGGAAATTAAAAAAAGAAGATTTAATGGAAATTAAAGTAAATAATGGAAATGATTATTCAATTAAGGTAACTCCTGAACATCCTTTCTTTACATTAAGAAATGGTCAAGTTAAAAAAATAAGAGCAGATGAAATAACTGAACAAGATTATATTTCTATTCCAAATAAAATAGAAATACAAGGAAAAATAGTAAATTTATTTAGTCAAATAAAACATTTTAATTTTGATGCTTATTTTCATAAAGAGGAAATAAAAAAATATTTGCCAAAAGAAAAAACATTAAAAGAGATGTGTAAAAATCTAAAACATAAAAGAAACTATTGTCATTTAATCAAAAAACTTAAAGAAGGAAAAATCCCTTTAGAATTAATAAACAAAAATGAAGATAATTACTTAAAATTAAAAGGGCATAATGAAAAAAAAATAATATCCTTTCCTTTATTCTTAACAGCAGATTTTGCAGAATTTTTAGGATATGTGTTTGGAGATGGATATCTTACAAAAAGTTATATAGGAATTGCAAACGAAGATAAAGAAATAATAAAAAGAGTAATTGGATTATCTAAAATCTTATTTAACATAAATGCCACAACAACAAAAGATAAAAGAACAAAAAACCTTTATCAAATAAGACTCAATTCAGGAACACTTGTAAAAATATTCAAAATATTTGGTTTAACTCCTGGAAAAAAAGGAAGAAATTTAAGAGTTCCAGAACAAATCATGCTCTCTAATAATGAAACAATAAAACAATTTATAAGAGCTTATTTTAATTGTGATTCACACCCCCATAAAGACAGAAGAAATATAGAATTAGTTTCTGAAAGCCAAATTATAATCCAACAAACACATATGTTATTAAAAAGATTAGGAATACTTTCAACAATCTCTAAAAAAACCATTAACAATATTGATTATTGGAGACTATTTATCCAAGCTAGATATGCTGAGCATTATGCAGAAAAGATAGGTTATTTAATAAAAAGAAAAAATAATTCAGTATCAAGATATAAAGACTTTGGAATAATTCAAGGGAGCGGAAATCAAGACATGATTCCCTTAGGAAAAATTCTAAAAGCATTGCGTTTACAATTAGGATTTTCAATAGGAGAAATCCAATCAAAAGTAGTTCATAGTTATGGAATTTATGAACAAAAAGGAATTATCTCAAAAGAGAATTTAAAAAAACTATTAGAATATTATAAAATTAAAAAAAGAGGCTTTATCTGGGAACTCTTACAAGATATCTCAAAAAACACTATTTTAAAAGATAAATATTCCCATAGAATTTTAAATGGGGTAACATATCACTTAAAAAATGAAAATCTTATAACAAATGTTAATAACCAATTACTATTAACTAAAAAAAGTAAACAAATACTCAAATTAATTGAAAAAAACCAAATTCATTCAAATAATCTTTTTACATCTTTAGAAAATATTGCTAATTCGAATATCTGTTGGCTTCCAATAAAAGAAATTAAAAACATAAAAAACAACTCAAAATATGTTTATGATCTAACAGTAGAAGATAATCATAGTTTTATTGCTGAAGGATTTATAATTCACAATACAACGACTATTGCAAAACTTGGAAATTATTATGCAAAAAGAGGAAACAAAGTTGCTTTAGTTGGTCTAGATGTTCATAGACCTGCAGCAAAAGAGCAATTAAAACAATTAGCTGAAAAAAATAAATTAACTTATTTTATAGATATGAATGAAAATGATCCAATAAAAACATGGGAAAAACATGAAAAAGAACTAAAAGATTATGATTTAGTATTAATTGATACTGCAGGACGCCATACTTTAGATAATAAATTAATCAAAGAAATAAAATCATTAAATAAAAAAATAAAACCAACAGAATTAATTTTAGTAATGCCTGCTGATATTGGTCAAGCTGCAAAAAAACAAGCTCAAGAGTTTTATGATGCAGTAGATATAACGGGCGTAATAATTACAAGAATGGATTCAACTGCAAAAGGCGGGGGAGCACTAACAGCTTGTAAAGAAACTAATTCTTCTGTTTACTTCATAACAACAGGGGAAAAAATAAATGATATAGAAGAATTTAATCCAGAATCATTTTTATCACGTCTTTTAGGAATGGGTGATTTACAATCATTAATTGAAAAAATAAAATCAGTAACTAACGAAGATGAACAAAAAAGAATACAAGAAAAACTAAAAGATGGTAAATTAAGTTTAGAAAATGTAATTGAACAAGTAAAATCAATGAATTCTTTAGGTGGTTTTGATAAGATTAAATCTATGATTCCAGGACTTGGAAGTGCAAAAATTCCTGAAAATCTTTTAGAAAATCAAGAAGCTAAAGTTTCTAAATGGGAGCATATAATAAAATCAATGACCAAAGATGAAAAAGAAAATCCTGAAATACTTGAAAAAGAAACTTCAAGAATTACAAGAATTGCAAAAGGAAGTGGTGTAAATAATTCTGATATTCGGTCTCTATTAAAACAATATAAAATGTTAAATGAAATGATAAAATCAGGAGAAGGAATGGATATGGAAGGAGGAAATCTTTCTCAAAAACAAATGATGAAACTCGCTAAAAAATTTATGAAAGGGAAGAAATTGAAGTTTTAAAATGACTTCAAAAATA
>CAZSNJ010000004.1:4525-34455 GCA_964608525.1 Candidatus Woesearchaeota archaeon
GCTAAAAAATTTATGAAAGGGAAGAAATTGAAGTTTTAAAATGACTTCAAAAATAATACAACAAGGAGCAGAAGCATTAATTCTTTTAGACAAAAATATTATTACAAAAAAAAGAATAGAAAAATCATATAGAATTCCTGAACTTGATGAAAAAATAAGAAAATTAAGAACTCGCTCTGAAACAAAATTATTAGAAAAAGCAAGTAAAATAATTTCTATTCCCAAGATAATTAAATCAGATGAAAAAACAAAAGAAATTAATATGGAATTTATCAAAGGTCAAAAATTATCAGAACATTTAGATAAATATGATTTAAAGAAACAAAAAGAAATTTGTAATCAAATTGGAGAAAATATTGCAAAACTTCATGATTCAAATATTATTCATGGAGACTTGACAACTTCAAATATGATTCTATTTGAAAATAAACTTTATTTTATTGATTTTGGACTTGGGTTTATTAGCCACAAATTTGAAGATAAAGCAGTAGATTTGCATTTATTAAAACAGGCATTAGAAGCAAAACATTTCAAAAATTGGGAGATTTTATTTAAAGAATTAATTAATAGTTATAAAAAATCTAAAGATTCTAAAATAGTTCTTGAAAGACTAAAACAAGTTGAAAAAAGAGGAAGGTATAAACACTAAATGAAAAAAGTTTTATTAGTTGGAAACTGTAATTTTGATGGACATATGATTAAAGATTATTTAGAATCTAACTTTAATGTAGAAGTAGTTCTTATAGATACTATTGAAAATGCAAAAAAATCTCTTGAAAATAAATTAGATCTTATTATGGTTAATCGAATAGGTGAATTAGATAATAAAAATGGTTTAGAGTTAATTGATTATGTAAAAGAACAAAAAATTAAAACACCTATAATGTTAATTACAAACTATGAAGATTCAATGAATGAGGCTATAAAACATGGAGGAGTTATGGGTTTTGGAAAAGATAACTTAAATTCTAAAAAAACAGGATTAACTCTTAAAAAATACCTAAAATAGCCCCGCCCGGATTCGAACCGGGGTCTCAGGCTTCAAAGGCCTAAATCCATAGTCTCCCATGTATCTTTTACAACACAATAAGATTTGACCGCTAGACTACGGGGCTATTTTTCTAGCTTCCACATCTTCACTTTCTTAAGATGCCTAAAATTACGAAATCCCACTAGTTTTAAAAACTTTCTTAATTCTGATTTTTTAGTTATATAGATATCTTTTTTACTTATTTTAGAACAATTTACTCCTAATTCCAATAAACTTTCTCTAACATCTTGTAATAAACCCTGATTAAAATTAGTAAAACAGATTTGATGAGAATTTTGTCCTGTTAATTTATAAACAGATCCATCAGTATCATAAAGACCTCTTAAACAAACCTTAAGGTAATTTTTATTTTCTTTTATCCATCTAGGAATATTAAGTTTATTTTTAATTTTGTTTCCAGGAGGAAATCCTTTTTTTTCTAAAAACTCTACTAATCTCGTTCCATGAGCCTCTATTAACATAGTATTACTATTTTTGAAAAATTTACTATTCACCCTTACATTAAATAACTTTTCAATTAAAGGTTTAAGATACTCTAAATGATATTTTTTATCCAATTTTGAATCTCCAATGATTCTTATAACATAAACTCCTCTTCTTTCATTTCTTGTTTTATAATATCTTGTTCTATGTGAATTTCCATCTCCCAACATTGCCCCATAAAACTCTGCTAATTGTTCTGAATCTTTTGGAATATTAATCTTCTTTGTATTTCCTAAAGAATTCTTTCCTCCCTTCTTTCTTCCCCAATTATTATCTTTTTTCTCAATAATAAACTTAAAATATTTATTATCTTTATCAAGTTTTTTAAAGACCTTTTCAGGAATTAAAGATGTTTCATCAACATATGCTTTTAGTCTTCCTCCTTTTATTTTAAGAAAATTTGCCAACTCTTTCCAAGTTAAACTATTTTTATTCTTAAATTCTTTAATCAATTCTTTTTGTTTTCCATCGACAAATTTCAATCGCATATAGAAAAAAGTTATTTAAACTATTTAAATCTATTGTTTGACCACTGAACTATAGGGCTATAAAGAAAAAAACTGAATAGTAATTTATAAAACTTACTTAAACATAACTTCATAAAATATTTCACGATTAATCTCATGTCTTTTAGGATCTATATTAAAATAATCTTTTAATCTAAAAGGTTTATATTTTTCTCCAATAAGTGTTGCTGCAAGTTTTTTATATTCAATACTTCCGACTGACTTTGGTTTATGAATAGTTGAAGGAGTAAATTCAGATAAAGACTTTAAAATATTCACATCATGAGGAATGATTGCAAGAACAGGCACATCTACAGTTTTTTCAATATCATCAATAGACAATTCAAAACCCTTTTTATGAACTTTATTTAAAATTAAACCATTTATAGGAGTGTCTCTTTGTTTTGCAAGTTTAACAGCCTTAATTGTTGTGCTTAAGGTAGGATGATCTGCTGTCGTTACAACAAGAATTTCATCTGATGCATACATTGCTGCCAAAGTTTCATCATTTAATGCAGGAGATGAATCAATAAGAATAACATCATATTTTCTTTTTAAACCACTAATTTTATTTCTTAAATCTAGTGGATTAATATTTATTCTTTCAAATATAGATGCTGGAATTATATCTAAATTCCCGCACTTATGAATTGAATCATTAATTCTTGCTTGCCTACTTAAAACATGATGAATTGTTACTTTTGGATCAATTACATTCAAATGAAGTCCTAAATTTGGAGCAGAAAAATTAGAATCAATTAACAATACTTTTTTTCCAAAACTTGCAATTGCTGATCCGAGTGATACAACAGTTGTTGTTTTGCCTACACCTCCCTTTAAACTAATAACTCCTATTGTTTTACCCATAAAATTAGATATTTTGTATATTTAAATAATTTTAGAAATTGATTATACTAACTCTACACCAGATACTTCTTTCATAAGCAAACTTAAACTCCTTAAATCTTTTTTTTCGAGTTTTGATACATCATCATGACCAATAGCTGCAGCTGCCATTTTAATTTCTTCATTACAAGCCTTAAAAAAATTTCCAACTTTTTCTCCCGCATTAGGATCTAATTTCTTTTCTAATTCAGGATCTTGGGTTGCAATTCCGGAGGTACACTTTCCAAGATGACATTGTCTACAATAAACACATCCCATTGCAACCATTAAAGCAGTTCCTACAAAAACAGCATCGGCTCCAAGAGCAAGAGCTTTAGAAATTTCAATTCCAGTGTTAAAGCCTCCTCCTACAATTAACTCTTGTTTTGCATTTTCCCTATCCAAAACTTTTCTAGCTTTGACAATTGCAGGAATTATAGGCAAACCAAAATCATCTAACAGAGCCTTAGGAGCTGCTCCTGTTCCTCCAGAGATGCCATCAATCGCAATAATATCAGGATTAGCCTTTAGTGCAAGTTCTACATCTTTTTCAACATTTCCAGCACCAAGCTTAATAATTATTGGTTTTCCTCCATTTAATTCTCTTAACCATTCAACCTTTTTTCTTAAGTCATCAATATTATTAATATCAGAATGATAAGGTGGAGAATGCACATCTTGATTTCTTGTTACTTTTCTAACTTCAGCTATTTTTTCAGTGATTTTTTCTTTAGGGAGTAATCCTCCTTGACCTGGTTTTGCTCCCTGACCAATTTTAACTTCAATTGCATCTGCTCCTTTCAAATACTCTTCATCCACACCAAATCGTCCTGTAGAATATTGTGCAATTATTAATTTTGCATTCTCCTTTTGTTCTTTTAACATTCCTCCTTCTCCAGTATTATCTGCAGTTCCAGCAATTGTAGAACCTTTTGCAAGTGCAATTTTTGCACCAGCACTTAATGCTCCAAAAGACATTGCAGCAGTTAAAATAGGCATACTTAATTTTAGAGGTTTATTACTTGTCTTTCCCAAGATAGTTTCAGTTTTAATTTCCTCCCTAAAATAATCTTTTGGTCTTGTAGTTAATTGAGCAGGCATAAATATTAAATCAGAAAAATCTATCTTCTTATAATTTTCACCTCTTCCACTAGTAATAATAGGCTTTCCTTGTTTAGCTCTTTTCTGAACTTCTAATATCCACTTTTCTGCCATATTTAATTTGTTAAGATATATCTATTTAAAGATTATGTATATAAAATTTAATAAAATAATGGACATAGTAAGGTTTAAAAAAGTATATTGCAATTTAATAAAATGCTAAAAAAAATAAAAAATAAAAAAAAGGATTCTGACAAAAAAGATTTAAAGCCAAAAAAAATATCTCAATTAGAATTTGAAAAAAAGATTATAGAATTTGGAAAGAAAGGATTTACTAGTGAAAAAATTGGAGAAGAATTAAGACAACAAAAAATCCACCCAAAAGAATATAGTAAAAAAATATCTAAAATATTAAAAGATAAATACATAAATCCTGATTTAAAAAATGTTAAAGAAAAATTAGAAAGGGTTAAAAAACATTATGAAAAAAATAAACAAGATAAAAGGGCAAAAAGAGAAAAAGACAGGGTATTTTCACAACTTAAAAAACTCAAAAAATATTTTAAGGTTGAATAGATTATTTTAAATCAAGATGGAAAAAGAGGGAAATTCTTTAGAGGTAGAAATAGAGAAAACAGTTAAAAAATTTCTTGAAAAGTCTTATGATAAAGAAATTCAAATAATAAGTCACTTTGATACAGATGGTATTAGTTCTGCATCAATTATGATTCAAACATTAAAAAAATTAGATAAAGTTTTTTCTATAAAGGTTATAAAAAGTTTAGAAGAACAATTTATTTATGATTTGCCAAAAGAAAAATTAACTATCTTTTTAGATTTAGCGTCGGGAAGTTTAAATCATATTGCAAATTCACAATTAAAAGACGTATTTATAATTGACCATCATGAAATAACTCAAGAAATTCCTGAAAATGTTTATATAATTAATCCAGAATTACATAATAAACAAAAAATAAGTAGTTCTGGTCTTACATATCTTTTTTGTAAAGAAATAAATTCTGGAAATAAAGAATTTGCAAAAATAGCTATCTTAGGGATGATTGGAGATATGCTTGAAAAAAATATAGATAAATTAAATAATAATATTTTAAATGATGGAGAGATAAAGAAAAAAAGAGGATTACTTATTTATCCATCAACAAGACCCTTAAATAAAACTCTCGAATTTAGTTCAAAACCATATATTCCAGGAGTTACAGGAGATACTGAAGGAGTAAAGGAGTTATTAAAAGAAATTAAATTAGACCCAGCAAATGGAAGATACAAAACTCTAATAGAATTAAATAAAGAAGAAATGGAAAAATTAGTAACAGCAATAATGTTAAGAAAACCAAAAGCAAAACAAGAAGAAATAGTTGGGGATATCTTCTTAATAAAATTATTTAATCAGCTTGTTGATGCAAGAGAGTTAAGTGCTATGATTAATGCCTGTTCAAGATTGGGAGAAACAAATATCGCAATTCAATTTTGTATGGAAATTTCAAAAATAAAAAAAAGAGCAGAATCAATTCATGTAAAGTATAAGCAATTTTTAATATCTGGATTAAATTTTGTATCAAAAACAAAGAAAATAGAAGGAAATGGATTTGTAATAATTAATGCTAAAAATATAATCAAAGATACAATGATTGGAACAATTGCAAGCATACTTTCAAATTCTTCATTATACCAAGATGGAACAATTATAACTACTATGGCCTATTACGACGATAAAATAAAAATATCTTCTAGAAATGTTGGAAGAACAGGTAGAAATGTAAGAGAAATTTTAAATAAAATTATTGAAAAAATAGGCGGAGAAGTTGGAGGACATGAATTTGCAGCAGGAGGAATTATTAAGAGAGTAAAAGAAAAAGAATTTATTGATTCTTTACAAAAAAGTTTTGAAATTGAGTTGGTAAAGATTTAAAACCCTTATTTTTCTTCATAAATTATGAATTTAGACATAGGAGAAATAGTAATGTGCACTGTTGATCGGATAGTTGGAACTATAGTCTTTGTAAAAATAGATGGGAATGGAGAAGGAAGTATTATTTTAAGTGAAATTGCACCTGGAAGAATAAGAAATTTAAGAGATTATGTTGTTCCAAAAAAAAGAATAGTTTGTAAAGTATTAAGAATTTCTGGAGATCGTATTGACTTATCCTTAAGAAGAGTAACACAAAAAGAAAAAAAAGAATTAATAGAACAATACAAACAAGAAAAAAGTTATATTAGTGTTTTAAAAAGTATTTTAGGGGAAAAAGCAGATAAAATAATTGAAGAGATATTAAAAGAAGAGAAAATATATAATTTTTTAGAAGAAGCAAAAGAAAATTCAAAAAAACTAGAAAAAATTGTTGGAAAAAATGAAACAAAAAAAATATTAGATATATTGAATTTGCAAAAACAAAAAAAAGCTATAATAAAAAAAGAAATTAATTTAACAACTTCAAAATCAAACGGGTTAGAATTAATTAAAGATATTTTAGGAGAAATAAAAGAAGGAGAAATAAAATATATCTCTGCTGGAAAATATTCTATAAAAACAGAATCAAATGATTTAAAATCAGCAGATAATATTCTTAAAAGAATATTATCAGAAATTGAAAAAAAAGCAAAAAAAGAAGGAGTAGATTTTAGTATTTTAGAAAAATGATATTAAAAAAATGTAAAGAATGTAAAACTTATACTCTAAAAAATACTTGTTCTAAATGTAAAAAGAAAACATTTGATGCACATTATAAATTTATTAAAGTAAAAGATATTTTAAAATAAAGTTTTCTGTTTATCTTGATTTCCAACAACAGCTTCTCCATATTCTCCATCAAACCCTGGTTTTATATTTATTTTTCCTTCCCTATTTTTTAAAATTAAATCTATTAATTTAGTCCCTACATCCTTTTCTAAAAACTCCTCTTTTGACACATATAATAAAATATTAAATTCATTCTTAAATTCTTCAATTAAAGAATTATATAAACCCCATACCTTTTTACTATTCATATTAACTTTTAAAAAAAGAGAAATAATTTCATGTAAAGGCAAAAGTGTATAATAAGGCTTTTTTATTTTATGGTTGCTTTTTATATTTGATAAATTATCTACCCTATATTCAACACCAATAGTTAAATTTTTCCCACACTTTGGACAAATCCCCTTTAATTCTTTTGTTTTTTCTGGTTCACATGAAAATTCACAATTTCTATGTCCATCCCAATGATATTTTCCATAAGCAGGATTAGTTTCTATTGTAGAAATAAAGTCATTCTCTCTTATTTGCCTAATTAATTCACTATATGAGTCACATTTCTTAAAAATAGTTGCTTCTCGTCCTATTCTAAAGGGCCAAAATGAATGTGCATCTGAAAAACTAACAATGGATTTACATTCAAGTTCTTTTATTCTCCAGTTCATTTCTGGATCTGAGCTCATTCCAGTTTCAATTGCATGAATATGTTCAAATTCCTCTTTAAAGCACTCTTTTAAGCTATCAAACCCTGAATTACTACCATATACGCCAAACCAAGGAGTCCAAGCATGAGCAGGTATAATTTCAATGTCTTTTGAAATATTCATCATATCTTTTACAAATTTATCACAAGGCATCCCAAAAATAGGCCGTCCATCATAATCTCTTCTCCCTTTAGTATCTAAATAAGAATTAATCTTTTTTGCAATTTTAATATTTGGAACTAATAAAACCAAATGAATTCTTCTTCCTTTATCTTGAGTATACATTAAAGAAATTTCGCCAGTAATAATAAAGGGAAAATCATTATAATAATAAAACCCTTTTTTTCCTTTTAATTTTTTAATTTCTTCAAACCAAATTGGATGAGTAAAATCTCCTGTTCCAAGCAAATGAAGTCCTTTAATTTTAGCCCATTTAACTAAATTAGGAAAATCAATATTTTTACTACATGCTCTTGAAAATCTAGAATGAATATGTAAATCAGAAATCATGTAATTTTTATCTACCATAAATATATAAAAATAAATTGAGTTAAAAAAGTTTTATATTCTTAAATAAGTCTTATTGGTTTTTCTTGATTCCATATCCAATTAAAACTAAAACTATTACAACAATTACCCAAAACCAAACATTCTTAAATAAATTTTTTCCTTTTAATTTTTCTGCTACTTGTTCTCCAGTTTCTTTTACTTTTTCTGCAACACTCTTTTCTTCTTCAACAACTGGTTCGGCTTTTTCTTTTCCTGCAATTGTGAAATAACTAAAAGATGTTAATTCAACATCATAAACATAATTAGTATCATCTTCACTAACATATGTTGTTGTTAATTCATTCCATTCTTCTGAAGTTTCATCAAATTTAAACATTGATACATCTTCTTTATTAAGTCCTTTACCAGATGCCCAAGTTTTTTCTACTTGAATTGTAACTGTTGCTTTACTTAATTTATCATTAAGATTTGTTGTTGCAATCTGTAAATATTTGTAAACATCTCCTGTTTTCTCTTTTGTAACTTTTGCAGGTTTTGAATCATATTTTGTAACAACTACTTTAACATTTTGTGCTTTATTATTAACTTCAATTTCTATTTGTTTTATTCCAACATCACTCTTAAAATTTTCCATCTTAGATACAGTATCAGTTGTTATTTCAGACCATGAATGTGTCTTACTAACTGTTGCAGTTGCTGTTGTGCTTCCACTTGATCCGCTACTACTACTAGTTCCTGAACCACTCATTTCAACTGTATAAGTTGCAGTCTGACTTCCAGAATTTCCTGCATTATCTACAAAATTACATGTTTCTGTAATAAGTCCTGTATTTGAAGTTGTTGGAGTAGTAGTAGATGTTTGAGACTCATTTATTCCTGAAGTTGGATCTGAAGGAGAACATGTACATGTTACAGTATCTCCTGAACTTACAGTACTAGGAGAACAAGTATAAGTTGCTGTTGGTGCAGTATTATCAAAAGTAACATTAATACTCTCTGAATTATTCATATTAGCTGTGAAATTATTAGAACTATTTGACTTACCAAGTAAGGAATCATTTGCCCAAACAGTAATAGTATATTGCCCATCAGTAAATTTAGAGGTATCTACAGTAATATTATAATCATTAGTTCCCGTAGCTGCTGCTTTGGTATAATTTACCTGAACTCCAGTTGAAAAATTAGTTATATTAAAATAAACATGCCCTACTCCAATAGTTGCATCAGTAACACTTGTATTTATAATGATAATTCCAGAATAATTACCTCTGCTTACAGTAGTAGAAAAAATTGAAACATTTGGAGCAGTAGCATCTATTGTTATATTTGCGGATGATGACCAAACTTTAGCAGAATCATTATCTAAGAAACAAGTCATATTATATGTTGTTGCATCTGATAAACCAGTTAAATTAACTGAAACATTTCCAAATATTGACTGATTTGCACTAGCATTTACTAAAAAGGTTAGATTATGAGATACATTTATTGCTCCACCACTTATATTATAGAATAATGTAGCATTGATTACACCCTCCATACTCACATTATTACAACTAAAATTTAATGTTCCAGCAGAAGTATAATTTGTATTTGACAATGGACTCCCAAGAGTTGCTGTTTCTGCTGCATAAACCAAAATTATCAATAATATTAAAATAAATGCTCCTAAAAATATTCCTTGTAAATTTTTCTTATTCATTTTCACCCTTTTCTAATAACTGAAGATAAGAAAAAAGCATTTATAAATCTTTTTATGAGAATTTACAACTAAGAATTTTACAAATTATAGTCTATAAAAGATTTAAAAGTAAAATTTTTAATTGTAAAAAAAGAATAATTAAATTAAAAAAGATAATTTTTTAAATGAAAATACAAAAGTAATAACATGGAAGAAAAAACATTAGTCTTAATTAAACCAGATGCAATGATAAAAAAATTAGCAGGAAATATAATAAATGAATTATATAATTTAAATTTGAAAATGATTGGATTAAAATTAATAAATGTGAAAAAAGATCTAGCAGAAAAGCATTACAAAGAACATAAAGATAAACATTTTTTTGAAGAATTAATTAAATACATAACTGGAGAACTTCATAACAACGAAAATGTTATTGCGATTGTTTACAAGGGTGAAAAAGCAATTGAAAAAATCAGAAAACTTATTGGAGAAACAAACCCTGATAAAGCATATCCCAATACATTAAGAGGAAAATATGGAAAAATTCATAGCATTAATAAGTATCATGAAACAGTAGTTCATGCGTCTGACTCAATAGAAAATGCAAAAAAAGAAATTAGTCTTTGGTTTAAGGAAGAAGAATTAGTTAAATAAATTATTCTTCATCAACAATTCCATTATCTGTTACAAAAAATACACATTCATTATCTGGTAAATTTGGAGAATCAATTAATTTTGCAACCCTAGAACCTTTTTTACCACGCCTTAAATACATACGATATGTGGAAAAATGCCCCAAAATATTTCCCCCAATAGGAGTTGTTGGATCTCCAAACATTTGAGCAGGATTAGCCATTACTTGATTTGTTACATAAATTGCTAAATTATGTTGTTCTGCAAGTCTCATTAAATTATGTAAATACTTATTTAATTTTTGTTGTCTATCTGCTAATTGTCCTCTTCCAGAGAATTCTGCTCTAAAATGCGCTGTCAAAGAATCAATAATAATTAATTTAATTGGCTCTCCATCTTTAATCATCTCTGAGATTTTTTCCAAAAGTAAAATTTGATGATCGCTATTTAATGCACGAGCAACAAAAATATTTTTTAAAACTTTTTCAGGATCCAATCCCAATCCTTCTGCAATTTGTTTTATTCTTGCTGGTCTAAAAGTTCCTTCTGTATCAATAAAAACAGATTTTCCATTTACTCCTCCTTTGTCTTCGGGTAATTGAGTATTAATTGCTAAAGTCAACCCTAATTGTGTTTTTGAAGACCCAAATGCGCCAAATGCCTCTGTTACAGCTTTACTTTCAACACCTCTTCCACCCAGAAGTTCATTTACGTTTTTACTTCCTGTTGTAATATGAAAAATATTAGATCTTTTTTTTGCATACTCTATTCCGTCCTGAAAACCTAAATCAAGTACCTCTCTTGCAGCTTGAATTGCTTTTCTTGCAACAGCAGGACTAATACCTGCAGCATCACCTAATTGTGCAGGACCCATTACTGCAAGAGCCATCATATCATAAATTCCTGCAGATTCTAATTTTGTCGAAACAGCTGGTCCAATTCCAGGCAAATCAGTTAATTGTAATTCTTTCTTTTTTTCTTCTTTTTTAGAAACCATGAAAATTCAAAATTGTTTCTCTTTATAAATATTGTTTTAGTTTTAAATATAGATTAAAAAATAGAAAATTTACTGAATAATAACCATAAATCAGCAATTAAAAAAATAACAAAAATAATAGTTTCAGACATTCCTCCAGTCCTTATTATTCCTGAAAACTTTTTTCTACTTATAGGATA
The DNA here is from genome assembly GCA_964608525.1 of Candidatus Woesearchaeota archaeon. GTDB lineage: Archaea > Nanobdellota > Nanobdellia > Pacearchaeales > GW2011-AR1 > NP1466. The sequence goes on from CAZSNJ010000004.1 coordinate 16,011, forward strand.
AAATAAGCTAACTCCGCTAACAGTTAAAGAATCTGCAATTAAATGTGAACTAAAACCAACAAAAAATCCAAATGAAACTTCTGGAAAAAATAACCACAAAATAATTGTTAAAAAAATCAAAAAACTAATACTGTGAATAATTCCCCTGTGTTTAGAAAACCACTGTATTGGTCTAAAAATAAGATATTTGCCCAATTTGGAATTTTTTGTATCAATATCTGGAACAAAAGTTGCAAGCAATGCAATTATAATAAATAGAAGTTTATTATTTACAAAAGGTAAAAGTAATAAAATAAAAAAAAGAGTTATTATTAAATGAGTTCTAATTAGCATTTCATTTACTCTCTAACTTCCCAACTAATTCATCAATGTTAATATCCTTAACTCCGTCAATGATAAATTCTTGATTATTAAAAAATTTATTCATTCTAACATTTCCAGAAAAAATCATTTCCTTGCCCAAAAGATTTTCTTTTTGTTGAGTTAACAAATCTTTATTTTCTAATTCCGTAAGCCCTAGATTATTAAGAGTATCATGAAATAAAACAGAACGAATACTTTCTGTTCCATCATCTATTACTAAATTAATCAATGCTCTTTTCTCATGAATAATTTTTCCATGTTTATCACAAATAAAATCAACTCCTTCTTGATTTACTTTTTTCTTACAATCAGGACAAACATTAAAAAATCTCGGCTCATGTATTTGAACAATAAAAGCTCTTACACTTGAATTATCTGATAATTTAAAATCAACTATATTTTTTTCTTTTACAATTTTTTCTGTTTGAACATTTTCCAAAATATCATTAATTATTTTTAATTCAGAAAAACTTCCTAAATGTATTTCATTTTCCCTCATATTTGCATTAGAAATTTCAACAACTTTTTCATTAACAATTTCATTTTTTTCGATTAATTCTATGTGATTTGTATCCCATAAAACAACTTTTATATTCGACGTTTCATCTGCAATAGTCATATTTGCAACTTTTCCTTCTTTATCATTTCGTACAAAAGTTCTTACTGGAGATAAATTAAGAACTTTTCCAATAACATTAACCTTTCTCATTCCAGGTAATAATTCATCTATTTTTAGTTTTTCATTTTCATATGAAATTCCAAGTTCAGCAGCAACAATTTGAGAAGCACCCTCTTTACTAATTAATCCTGAAAGTTTTGCTTGTTTTGCCTCTATTTTTCTTTCTATTTCCTCTTTTTCTAATCCAGAACTCTTAGAAATTTTATCTATTATCTTATTATAATTTTCATTCATTTTTTAAAAAATAGACTTGTATTTTTAAAGATTTTGATACAAAAAACATAAGAAAACTTTTAAACTCATTAATAGTTAAAAAGTGTATGGGAATTGCAGCAGTTAAAATGAAGTTAATGCCAACTTCTCCAGATATTAATTTTGAAAAAATAAAAGAAAAATCTAAAGAATTAGTTAAAAGATCTGGTGGGAAAAATTGTAAATTTGAAGAAGAACCAATAGCATTTGGAATAATTGCAATAATAGTTTTTTTTGCATGGCCAGAAGAACAAGAATTAGACTCTTTAGAAGAAGAATTTAAAAAAATAGAAAATATAAACTCTGTAGAGCTTATTGATATAAGGAGAGCATTTGGATAAAATGGAAAAAGATTCAAGATTTGAAAAAGATTTAAGTCAATTAATAAAAGATGGTGAAATAAATTGGTTTGTAGAGAAAGACAAACACGTTCAATCAATTAGACAAGGAGAGGATAGGTATAATTGTGCTAGCGATTACGAAGATGTCTATAGCGAAATGAAAAAAAATTCTCATAATATTTCATCTGCCTTAGAACACTCTTTAAAAGATATAGGGAAAAATTCTCAAAAAGTAAAAGAGTATCTTATAATTGCTGAAGAACTCGCACAAAAAGTTGGATTAAAAATCCCAGAAAAAATAATTGAAGGGATTAATGAACTTAATGACTTGGAAGAAGAATCTAATTTAAAAAATAATAAGGATCTTAAACTTGAAAAAGGTATAGAAATTTCTATTCGAGGACGATCAGAGATGAATAGTCTTGGTCTAACAAAATGTGCAGAAAGATATCTTAGTATTACAAGATTTTATTTATTTAAAAAAAATTCGAAGTCTTGGTGGAAATTTAAAGACGATCCTACAGCATATTTAAATCAAAATGTTACCTAAAGATCAAATAGAACAAATAAAGAAACAGATCATTTCTCAAATAGAATCAAATTTTCCAGAAGATAAAAAAGATTCGGCAAAAAAGCAAATTGAGGCAATGGATGATACACAATTAGAAGAATTCTTAAAACAAAATAATTTAGTAAAAACAGGGCAAGATTCACCTCAACAATGTATTTTTTGTTCTATTGTTTTTGGAGATGTTCAATCACATAAAATAGATGAAAATGAAAAAGCAATAGCAATTCTTGAAATAAATCCAATTTCATATGGACATACAATAATAATTCCAAAAGACCATATTCCTAGTTCAGATAAAATGCCTAATGAAGCACAACTCTTGGCAGATGAAATATCAAAAAAAATAAAAACAGAACTTAATCCAAAAGATGTAATAATTTCTTCTTCAAATTTATTTGGCCATGAAATTATAAATGTTTTGCCTATTTATAAAGATGAAAATATTAATTCTAAAAGATATCAGGCAAAACCAAAAGAACTTCAAGAATTACAGAAAAAATTAATGAAAAAAATAGAATCTAAGATTATAGAAGAACCAAAAGAAGAAATCAATGAAAAAAATACATGGTTACCAAAAAGAATTCCATAATCCAGTTGTCCAAAAATAAATCAAAAATAAAAAACTAATTAAAAAAACAGGAACAAAAGGAATTCCTTGTCTGATTTTTATTTGTTTGTATCTTTTTTTAATTTCTTTAATCTGCTCTTTGGTTAACCCCTCCCAATTAGCTTTAATTAATTTTTTCCCTACTTTTAAATCCCTATAAAGCCAATCTCCCTCTGTTAGATAATTAGTTTTAATTTTTTTAATCATGCATACTTCATCAATTGATTTAGCATATAAATAAAAATAAGGGATAATAAAAACTAAAATTCCAAATGAAAAAAATAACTTTTCAACAAATCCAAAGATTATTAAAATAATTCCTAAAAACATAACAAATAAAACTATTTTACTATTTTTATTTAATCTTTTATAAAACTCTGATTTAAATTCATTAAAATTTCTTAAAGATAAAAACCCACTCCAAATTAAACCATAAAATGCACCAACAAATAAGAATATTAGAAAAAATAAAATAAAAATTTGAATATTAACTAAAAAATCTTTTGAAAAAGGCAAAATTGTTCCTAGTGCAATCATCAACTTTGCATCCCCTCCTGCAAACATTCTACCATAATAAAAAAAATTCCCTATAATAAAAAAAATTCCAAGCCCAATTAAACCTTGATAAAAAAAATTAAAATTTTCTATAAATACAGAATAAAAAAATCTAAATCCTAATGCAAAGATGATTAAGGAAAAATTAACCCAATTTGCAACTTCTCTTTTTTTTAAATCCTGAATACTAGCGAAAATAATCCAAATTAATGCTAAAATAATTAAAAAAATAATTTCATACATAAAATAAAAAACAAAACCATATTTATAAATTATTTATTTTCAGAAATATTTGTGCTTCTGTATTTTCCCCCTTTTTTGTAAGGGTGTTTTTTCTTTTCTTTTTTCTTATTTTTTCTTTTGTTTCTTTTCTCAGAAAATGAATAATCCATATTTAATAAAAGATAGATTTGTTTAAATAAGTTTTGAAAATTCAACCTTTCAAATAATCTAACAAAACTTTTTTTGCTTCTGGTTTCATTGTTGATTTTCCATCAACTAGGTGATCATAATAATGAATATTTTCTCCCACATTTATAGGAATTACTTCAAAATCTTTTCCCCTATATAAATTTCTTTTACTAACATATTTCTTAACAATATCTATTGAATTTTGTATTACTTCACTTCGTTTAGTAAAGCTTATTCCGCTTTCATTTATCCTATAAGAGTATAAAATCTCAGGGATATTTTTCACATTTATATTAGGTATTAACTTTAAAAAAAAGTCCCAATCAACTGCTGATTTTAAAGATTCATTAAACCTAAAGCCATTAACTACTTCTTTTCTAAATGATTTAAGATGACCTTGAAAATGGCAATGATAAGTAATATCCTCAAAAAAAATATGACACTCTGACCTTTTTCTTTCTCTTAATTTTTTACCTCTTTTATCCATCTCTGCTTGGTCAGTGTAGATCATGCCTACATTGGAATTGTTGCTAAAAAAACTTAATACTTTTTCTAAAGCTAACTTTCCTAATTCATCATCTGCATCTAATCCAAAAAGAATCTCTCCTCTAGATTCTGCTAATAATTTATTTCGTGCTGAAGAGGTTCCAGAATTTTCCTGATTAATTAATCTTAAACTTGGATTTCTCTTTTTATAAAATTCGATTATTCCTCTTGTATCATCAGTACTCCCATCATTTACAACTAAAATTTCATATCTTTCCTTACAAGTCTGTTCTAAAGCACTTTTCAAAGCTTGGGAAATAAATCTCTCTGCATTATACGCAGGAATCATTATTGTTGCTTTAATTTTTTCTTTCATTCTATTATTTTCTAGAAAGAATATTTTCATATAATTGGATATATTGGCTAGAAATATCCTTCCAATCAAATCTTTTTTCTACATCTTTTCTACAGAGATAAGGATTAATATTTTTTATATTATTCACTGCTTCTACCATTCCAGAAACTACCTTTTCTTCATTTTGAGAATCATAATTTATTAAATAACCTGTTTTTTCATGTCTTATAGCTTCACCTGCAGATCCTGTATCTAAGGTAATTGTAGGAGTCCCATGAGAAAGAGCTTCTATCCTAGTTAAACTAAAACAATCTCCAATTCTTATTGGGGCTAAAAAAGCCTTAGCACCAACATAATATTCTTTCTTCTGTTTATCATTTAGTTCACCAACATATTCAATTAATCCTTTTTGCAGATAAGGTCTTATTTCAGTATCAAAAAAAGATTGATCCATAACTTTTCCACCAATTTTTAAAGGAATTCCTGTTTTTAATGCTACTTTTATTGCTAAATCCTGGCCCTTACTTTCTTCTATACTACCTAAAGAAAAAAGATAATTTGCTTTTTCTTCTGAAAATAGGGCCTCTTTAACAAAAACACCATTATAAATAACTTTTTTTACATCTATATAGGGAGAGAAAACTTTTTTTTGATATTTGCTAAGTGTTGTAAAGAAAATATTATTTGTATTTTCTAATAATCCTATTTTTTTAAATCTCTTAAATGAATGAGGGGTTGCGACAAAAGGTATTTCTCTTAATTTAGGTGATTTTTTAAATATTTTTTTAAATGTATTGGAAAGAGGTACATTTCCAGTATGATCATGCACAATATCTACGCCTTGCTTAAGAATATAATTTATAGCCATCTCTACATGCTTCTCATACGCATTTGGATCTGTTTCAGCAATTTTTGGATTAGTCCATTCACTTTTTGATAAAGTTGGCAATAATTTTCCATAGGGTTTTGAATCTTTTGGTGCAGCAACAATTACTTCATGTTCTTTCTCTCCAAAACATTCATCTAAAGCTAAAACAACTCTTTCAATACCTCCATATTTCAAATTAGGATCAATTGGAATAGCAATAGGTGCAATTAATAATATCTTCATTTTGGTTATATTTGTCTTAATTTTATAATTATAACTAATCTAGGAATTAAATTACTCTTCTATTTATAAGTTTTTTGTAATTATTTAGACATATAACTTATCCTCTAAAAAAATTAAACCAAATTACCTAAAACAACAGAACTTAAAATAAATAAAACAGTTGTTGCTAAAAATGCTGTAATAAAATAAAATAAAATTCCTCTTTTAAGATTTTTTCCAGTTTTATTTGTCTTTTCAAGTTTATCTTCTCCAGAATCAATCATAACTAAAGTTCCTGTTAAAATAAAAATTATTTGAATAATATAAATTCCAATTGCAATTTGTAAATAATAAGGTGGAATCATTTTTGTTAAATCAAATATTTGTAAAATAGTGCTTAAATTTCCAATTCCGGCATCCCCTCCGAGAGAAGTAAGATTTAATTTATTCAAAATAGAAGTAATCATTGCAGCGAGTCCAACAACAATTCCTGAAAGTAAAGGTGCAAGAAAAGTCATATTACTTTTCATGTCGGACACTATTTCTGCAAGCATATCTCGAAGTCTACTTGTAATCTTTTGTATATTTTTTACATATTCTGAAATACTCATAAGACTTATTGCTGCAATTTTTAATCCTTTTTTTGAAGACTCAATTAAAACTCTCATACTAGTTGCAATCAAGTCAGATGGAAAATAAATAATTGCGCCTCTTCTTGGATCAAATATTGCTCTTTCAACACTCATTCCAATTTGCCTTATATTATAATTAACTAATTTAAAAAAATCTTCAGTCATTAACCCTCTTGAACCTTGAGCAACTTTTCCAAAAACAAGTTCTGGAGGCATGCCATTTCCAATTCTATTTCCTAATTGAAATAAAGAATTAGTAAATTCATTTTCAAGCTGTTTTGTTTTTCTTCTTTCTTTAATTAAATCTTTTGTTTTTTCATTAAAAGATATACTAAAAAATAAAGCTAGTCCGAGTGGAATAAACATGCTTAAAATTAAAGCGCCAATTCCAAAAGGCCCCACACTTCCATTTCCAACTTGTTTAAAATCAAATATTTTTTCATCGCCAAAAATACTTAATCCTAATTGTGTAAAAGAATAATCTTTTTGTAATCCTATTAATTCAGGAATTGGGGTATACTGAAAAATTAAAGGCAATAAACCGATTATAAAAAATGGAAGGCAAATTAGAAAAGCAGTAAAATAAGGTTTTCTAGATTTATATTTGGGATAAAGGGGATTTCTTTCAAGTAAACCTGATTCTCCATACCCTCCAGGTCTTAACATCATAATCTTATCTGTAAGATAAAATACAAAAAAAGGAACAATTAAATTAAATAAAATAAAAATATGGGTCCATTTCAAAAAATCTCCAATCATTGCAGAAGCTAAAGGCAAAAGTGCTAGACCTAAAGTTGGCAAAACAACTCCAAGCATATAAACATTTGTTAAAGGACTTCTAACATTATGAGTAAATCTTAACATTTTATTATATACTCCATCAAGAACAACTTGCAATGTTTTTTCAAGAGTAGAAATTCTTCTAGCTTCATCTGGCTCAAATAAACTACTTTGAATTAAATGAAAAGCTTCAATGAACTCTATTGAATAATCTCTCCATGTTTCAAGATAATTATCAAGACTTTCTTTAATTGTTGAAAACTTCCCTACTTCAACATTATAAAATACTTTTTTAAAATCAAGTGCAAGAGGGTATTGCAAATGATTTGATGCAAAAGAAATTGCTTTTTCTAAGTTAGGTGTATGTCTCATATAAACAACCATGTATAAAATTGCAGGAACCATTTGTGAAGAAGCTTTAAGTCTCCAACTATTTGCGAGTCTTTTCGGATACTCATTAACAAAATAAAATAAAAATGATGATAAAATAATTATTAAAAAGAAAAACAAAAATGGAAAAGCTGCAATACTTCCATTAATTAAAGCTATTGCAATAGAAATCAATAGACCAAGAATAAATACGCTCACAAAAGCCATAACACTTAAACCTAAAGCTTGAGATGGAAAAATATCAAGATGAGCAATTTCAAGTTGTCTTTTAATTCTTTCTTCGTCTTTGGGAGATATTTTTAATTTTATTATATTTCCTAAACTTTTAGCCCACTTTTCATATTTTGTAAGGGTGGGTGCCATTTCCTCTTTAAATTTAATATATTCTCGGCTGTAATTAGAATTTTGGTTAAATGTTTTAATTTGTCCTTCAATTTTAGAACCATACTTTTTTAGAACATCATCTACATTAGGTTTATCTTCCATTTTTTCCTCTTTTTATAATAATATTAAGAATAAAAATTAATTAATAAATGTTTGGAGAAAGTTTATTTTTCTATTCTCTTCTTAAGAGCTTTTATCTTGTCTCTCAATAAAAGAGCTTTTTCAAAATCTAAATCTTCTGCAGCATTTTTCATATCTGCATCTAACTCAATTAAAAGATTAGGTATTTCTTTTTTTGGAATATGTTTTATATCTGTTACTTCTACTTCTTTTTCTTTTACTGGTTTTATTATTGTTTTTGGGATTATTTCATATTTTTTATTATAAGCAATTTGCAAGTCTCTTCTTCTTTTTGTTTCCCCCATTGCATTAATAATAGACTCAGTCATATTATCCGCATATAAAACAACTTTTGAATCTCTATTTCTTGCAGCACGTCCAATTGTTTGAATTAAACTTTTTGAATCTCTTAAAAAACCTTCTTTATCTGCATCCAAAATACCAATAAATCCTACTTCAGGTATATCTAATCCCTCTCTTAGTAAATTTATTCCAACTAAAACATCAAATTTTCCTAAACGTAATTGTCTTATTATTTCAGATCTTTCTAAAGTATTAATTTCAGAATGAAGATATCTTGCTTTAATATTTTGTTCGGCTAAATAATCTGTTAATTCTTCTGCAAGTTTTTTTGTCAAAGTTGTAACTAAAATTCTATTCTCACTTTTTATTGTAGATAGAATTTCTTTTTTTAAATCGTCCATTTGATTTTTTATAGGACGTACAAATACTTCTGGATCAACTAAACCTGTAGGCCTAATAATTTGTTCAACTACTTGCATGGAATTTTCATTTTCATATAATCCGGGAGTAGCTGAAACAAATATAGTTTTATTATTTTTCATATATTTTTCAGATTCAATAAACTTTAATGGACGATTATCGAATGCACTTGGAAGACGAAACCCAAAATCAATTAAATTTTTTTTTCTTGCATAATCTCCCTTATACATTCCATGAAGTTGAGGAATTGTTTGATGACTTTCATCAATAATTAATAAAAAATCTTTTGGAAAGTAATCTAAAAGACAATAGGGTTTTTCTCCTTCTTTTCTTCTATCAAAATGCCTCGAATAATTTTCAATTCCTTTACAATAACCAGTTTCTTGAATCATCTCAATATCATTTAAGGTTCTTTGTCTTAATCTATGTGATTCTACGAGTCCTAAACTAGGTAATGTTTCTTTAAGTTCTGTTTTTATTGAATCTAGTGCTTCTTTTACTTTTTCTTCGGGAATTACAAAATGTCTTGCAGGATAAATAAAAATATCCTTTAATTTAGAGATTATTTTTCCAGTAATTTTATTAATTTCAAAAATCTTTTCAATATGATCTCCAAACATCTCAATACGTATAACTTGATTATAATAAGCAGGAATAAAGTCAATTGTATCTCCTTTTACTCTAAATCTTCCTGGCATTAACTCTGTATTATTTCGTTCATATTGAATATCAATTAATCTTCTCAAGATACTATTTCTTTTTATTTTATCTCCTTTCTTTAATTGAAAACTTAATCCTTCAAAATTTTCAGGATTTCCAAGTCCATAAATGCAGGAAACAGATGAGACTACAATCACGTCAGACCTAGACATTAATGATGCTGTTGCAGATAATCTCATTTGATTAATTTTTTCATTAATTTTTGCATCTTTTTCAATATATTGATCACTAGATGGAATATATGATTCTGGTTGATAAAAATCATAATATGAAACAAAATATTCTACTTTATTATTTGGAAAAAAATCTTTTAATTCTTCATAAAGTTGTGCTGCAAGTGTTTTATTATGAGCAAGAACAAGTGTTGGCTTTCCATAATTTTTTATAACATTTGCTATACTAAATGTTTTTCCAGAACCTGTAACTCCTAAAAGTGTCTGTATATTATATCTTTTTTTTAGACCTTCTGTTAATTTTGTAATTGCTTCTGGTTGCGATCCTTTTGGTTTAAATGATGCTTTTAAATTAAATTTCATTTAAACATCTCCTTTTTTCTTAAAAGTTTATTATAGGATATTGCAAACCTATGGGCCTCATTTCTTATTTTTTGAATTAATTTTAGTGCTTCATCTTTTTTACTAAGTCTTAAGGGTTTATTGTTTCCAGGAATATGAATTTCTTCAAACTCTTTTGCAATTGAAATTATTGGAATTTTTAAATTCAATTTTTCTAATTCATTTTTTGCAAAATTTAATTGAGCAATTCCTCCATCAATTACAATTAGATTTGGAAAAGAAAGTTTTTCCTTAATTAATCTTGAATATCTACGTCTTACAACTTCTGCTATTGCTCTTACATCATCAACTCCAACAACCGTTCTAATTTTAAATTTTCTATAATTTGTTTTATCTGGAATTGCATTTCTAAACTGCGCGAGTGATGCAACAGTTGATGTACCAGATAGATGAGAAATATCAAAACATTCAATAACAGAAGGTGTTTCTTCTAAATTTAATTTCTTTTTTAATTCTTCTAATTTTTTATAATCTCCAAAAAAAGATAATTCAATATTTTTTAAAACTAAATTTAAAAGTTCTTTTTTATCCCCTTTTTGTGGAACTTCAATTATTACTTTATTTTTTCTTAATTTATTTAAATAAATTGAAATTGCAGAATCAACATGTTCTGGAACAATTATTTGTTTTGGAATAGGATTATTAGAATAATATCTAGCTAAAAATTCTTCAAAAAAATTATCTGAATTATCAAATTCAAACTCTTGTTTATTTTCTAAGATTCCTTTGTAGACATTAAAAAGCATTAAATATACTTTCTTATCTTTTATTATATAATTAATTATGTCTTCATCATATTTTTTTTGTCTTTCCATCATTTGCTTATCTTTTAATGTTCTAATAGATTCTATTTGATCTCTTAATTCAATTGCTTTTTCAAAATTAGAATTTTTTGAGGCGTTTTCCATCTTTTTCTCTAGAATTTTTGTGATTGTAGAACTTTTTCCATTTAAAATAGATTCAACCAAATTCATCCTATCTTTATAATTTTTCTTAGATATTTTACTAATGCATGGAGCTGAACACAAATCAAGATGATATCTCAAACATGCTTTTTTTGGAAGTCTTTTACAAGTTCTTATCTGGAATGTTTTTTTTAAAACATATAAAATATAATCGCGAGATCCTGCAGAAACAAACGGGCCAAAAAATTTAGAATTTCCTATTCTTTTTCTTGCAACAAGTAATCTTGGAAAATCTTCTTTTGTTAACTCAATATATGCATATCTTTTAGAATCCTTTAAATCAATATTATATTTAGGATTATTTTTTTTAATTAAGTTGTTTTCAAGAATTAAAGCCTCAACTTCATTTCTAGTTACAATAAAATCAATATTTTTAATTAAAGATACCATTAAGTTAGTTTTTGTATCATGATCTTTTTTGTTAAAATAATTAGATACTCTTTTTCTAAGATTTTTTGCTTTTCCAATATATATTATTTTTTTATTTTTATCAATAAATAAATAACATCCAGGACTTGTAGGAATTTTATTAACTTGCATCATAAAACCCCCTTTAAATATTTCCCAGTATAACTTTTTTTATTCTTAACAAGTTCTTCTGGCGTACCGCTTCCAACAATACTTCCTCCTTCATCACCTCCTTCAGGACCCAAATCAATTATATGATCTGCAGATTTAATAATATCTAAATTATGTTCAATTACAAGGATAGTATTTCCTTTATCAACTAATCCATTTAAAACTTTTATTAATTTTCTAACATCATGAAAATGAAGGCCTGTTGTTGGTTCATCAAGCAAATAAAGTGTTCGTCCTGTTCCTCTTTTTGCAAGTTCTCTTGTTAATTTTATTCTTTGTGATTCTCCTCCAGAAAGAGTTGTTGAACTTTGACCAACTTTAATATAACCTAAACCAACCTGATTAAGGGTTTCTAACTTTGTTCTTATAATTGGAATAAATTGAAAAAGATTTAATGCCTCTTCAACTGTCATATCTAGAACATCTGCAATTGATTTTCCCTTATATCTAATATCTAAAGTTTCATGATTATATCTTTTTCCCTTACACTCTTCACATTCAACATAAACATCTGGTAAAAAATTCATTTCAATTTTAATTGTTCCATCACCCTGACACTTTTCACATCTTCCTCCTTTAACATTAAAACTAAACCGCCCTATAGGATATCCTTTGAGTTTTGCATCTTTTGTTTCTGCAAATAATTTTCTAATCTCATCAAAAACCTTTGCATATGTTGCAGGATTAGATCTGGGTGTTCGTCCAATAGGACTTTGATCAACAATTACTACTCTATCAATATATGCATCTGTATAAATTTTATCATGCTTTCCCGGTTTTATTTTTGAGTTATTAATTTTTTGCATTAATCCTTTATATAAAATTTCATTAATTAAAGTTGATTTTCCTGAACCTGAAACTCCGGTAATTACATTTAGTACTTGTGTTGGAATTTCAACATCAATATTTCTTAGATTATTTTCTTTACATCCAATTAACTTTATTGGAACATTTGGTTTTCTTCTTAATTTAGGTGTTTCAATAAATTCTTTTCCTGACAAATATTGTCCTGTTAAAGAATTAGGATTCATTTCTATTTCTTTTGGAGATCCATAGGCCACTATTTTCCCTCCGTGAATTCCTGCACCAGGACCAACGTCAATTACATGATCTGCTTTTCTAATTGTATCTTCATCGTGTTCTACAACAATTAAAGTATTTCCTAAATCTCTTAATCTATGCAATGTATCAATTAATTTTTGATTATCTCTTTGATGAAGGCCAATTGAAGGCTCATCTAAAATATATAAAACTCCCATTAAATTTGAACCAATTTGAGTTGCAAGTCTTATTCTTTGAGCTTCTCCTCCGGACAAAGTTCCAGAACTTCTAGACAAAGTTAAATAACTTAAACCAACTCTTTCTAAAAAACTAAGACGTTCTCTAATTTCTTTTAATATTTGCCTTGCAATTTCTTCTTGTTTTTGGGTTAAATTAACATGATTAAAAAAAACAATTGCATCTTTTATTGACAAATCAGTTATATCTATTATTGATTTATCTCCAATTTTTACTGCGAGTATTTTTTGTTTTAGTTTTTTTCCATCACATACAATACAAGGAGTAATTCTCATAAATTTTTCAAGATGTCTTTTTCTATAGTCTGATTCTGTTGATTTGTATAATCTTTCTGATTGATGAATTACTCCTTCCCATCCTTTTTCAAAATTCATACTAGCTCCAGTTGACCACTTTCCCTTAATTTCTTCTTTGGTTCCATATAATAAAACATCCATTTGTTTTTTTGTGAATTTTTTAAAAGGAGTATGTAATTTAAATCCAAATTTTTTCCCAATTACTTGTAATTGCTCTGCTCTCCAAGAAAGATCTAATTTTCCGTAAATTGCAATTCCTCCTTCCATTATGCTTAGAGATTTATCTGGAATAATTAATTCAGAATCAAAATCCATTTTTATTCCAAGTCCGTGGCAAGCTTCACATGCACCAAATGGACTATTAAAAGAAAACATTCGGGGTTGTAGTTCTTCAAACGCTATTCCGCATTTTGGACAGGTCATTTTTCCAGAATATAATTTTTCTTTATTGTTATTAAGAACAATTACAAGCCCATCAGATTTAATTAGAGCATTTTCAATACTTTCAGATAATCTAGATTTGTCTTTAGTATTTAATCTATCTATAATAACATCAATATCATGTTTTTTATATCTATGAAGTATGATTTTTTCATCTGTTCTCAATATTTTTTTATTAACTCTAACTCGAGAAAATCCTTCTTTATTTAAATCCTTAATTAACTGTTCATAAGTTCCTTTTTTCTGACGAATTATTGGAGAAAGAATAGTTATTTCTCCACTAAAATCATCTTCAATTCTTTGCGCAATTCTAACTGGAGATTGTGCCTCTATTTTCAATCCATGAATCGGGCAATGAGGAATTCCTATTCTTGCAAAAAGAAGTCTTAAGTAATCATAAATTTCAGTAACAGTTCCAACAGTACTTCTAGGATTTTTGGATGTTGTTTTTTGTTCAATTGAAATTGCTGGACTTAATCCTTCAATTGAGTCAACATCAGGTTTATTCATAAGCCCTAAAAATTGCCTTGCATAAGCAGATAAAGATTCAACATAACGCCTTTGTCCTTCGGCATATAATGTATCAAATGCAATAGTTGATTTCCCCGATCCTGAAAGACCCGTTAGTACAATAAATTTGTCTCTTGGAAATTCTACACTAATGTTTCTAAGATTATGTTCTCTTGCTCCTTTAATTTTTATGTTTTTCATTTTTGAAAATTTTAGATTTATAGAAGACTAAAAAGAGATAAAATAGATAGTTATAAAGTTTTCTAAGAATGAGAAAGTGACAAATTTGCCTTAAGAATATTCATTTCTTACTTTTGAAATATAAAAGGGAAAAAATTAATCCAAAAGCAAATAATATTAATCCAATAAGATTAGAATTATCCAAATCTAAATTTCCAATAGCATTTCCTGTAATACTAAATGAAAAAAAGAATAAAGCTCCGATAAGACTTCCTATTGATAAAATTGCTAAAAAACTCCTCTTTTCTAATCCACTATTATGTAAATTGAGAAAATCTGTTGCTTTTTTAATAATCCTATTTATTGATTCCCCTTGCATTACTGATAAATTATTTTTAGATAAGAGATCTTTGTATCCAACTAATGCTTCTTCAATATGCCCTTTATTTAAATAAATATCTACCTTTCCTTTAGATTTTTCATATGCTTTATTATCCATTATATATTAAAAATAAATATATTTATAAAATTATATCTTTCTTTTTTTAACCTCTTCATTAAGCCATTTTTGCCATTCTGGAAAAACTCTTTCGCTCATTGGCAAACCAATTTCTTGCCTTATTTTATCTGAAATTTTATGAAAAGAATCATTTGATAAAACATTAAACCCTGATTCTAAAATATTTTCATTTCCAGATTTCTTTGCAACATCAACAATTTCTTTTTTTATTTTTGCTCTTAACAAAATATTATCATAAACAGCATCCCAATTTCCTGCCCAGCCTTTTACATTTGATGCTATATCCTTAATAATTTCACTATCTCCATTAATTAAATCTTCACTAGCTTCTAATTCATCTTTTTCAACATTATATTTTAATAAATCAATAAATCCTTTTTCTTCTTGAGGATCTTTTTTCCAATGCTTTCTAACTTCTGTAATCCCTAAAAGTTTTCTCCAGGAATGCAATCCATCAGGAGATTTTATTGGATTTGCAACTGCAATTATATCTGTTGCTTTAAAACTAGTTGGCGGAACTTCTAAATCATTTACAACTCTATCATATACTCCATATGGGCTTGCCCCATGTATTGTTCCTGCAACAACATTTGCAAGAGCTCCAACCCTCATTGCTTCATATAATGCTTTAGCCTCAGTACTTCTAACTTCTCCAACAATTAAAGAACTATCTCCTAATCTTAAACTAGTTCTTATTCCTTCATCTGCTCCAATTTCTGTTGTTGTTTTTAATAAAGCAGATCTAACTTTCATTCTTAAAATATCATATTTTAATTTTCTTAATGCATCAACAGGTAATTCTAAAGTATCTTCTAGAACAATAATTCTATATCTTGGAATTATTTCAAGCATTAAACTTCCAAGTAAAGATGTTTTACCAGAACTTCTAGTTCCTGCAACAAGAAGCGTACGTGATCCATCAATTAAAAAACTAAAAAGACCAGCAGCTAAAGGATTTATCATTTTATTTTTAATAAAAAGCGGCAATGTCCAGGGTTCTTCTCTATGCCGTCTTATTGCATAAGCAAGTCCATTTGGAGATAAAGGTCTTTGAATTATTGCAATTCTTGCATTTATTTTTCCAATACTTAATTGAGTATCTAAAATAGGATTTGCTTCATCTAATGGTCTTCCTGAAATCATTCTAAATTTAGCAGCCCAAGAATCAACGTCTTCCTGGATTGGAAGAATATTAGTTGAACATTCATCATAGTCTTGATGTCTTAAAAAAATATTTGTTAAAGGAATTGGTGCATTTAAAACAATATCTTGGAGTTTTTTATCCTGAAGTAAAACCTCAAGTAAACCAAAACCAATTGTATGTCTTACAAGAATTGTTGCAAGTTTATTCATATCAGAATAATTTAATTTTACTCCCTTAGTTTGAGATAAATCCTGCAATAAATCTTTAGAAATATTAAAAAAAACATGCCTTGTCCTTTCAGTATCTGTAAACTCTTCTGCTTTTGGCTGATGTTCAATTAATACTCCTTTTGCTAAATTAAGAAGCATATTATGATCTTCACTTAAAGAATTTTCAGGAGGAGTCAAGTGATAAATTAATTTTGATTCATCTTTCTTTTTTAAAATTGTAACTAAGGATGTATCATAACTTTCCTTTGCAATATTATACTGGTCAATAATTTCTGCATCTTCTGGCAAATCAAACACAAGCCTTGTGAAAGTAAAATTAGGTATTATATCTGGCTTAAAAATTTGATGATAAATTTCTCTATCTCCTTTTGAATAATTTTCTAGATAAGGAAAAATTTCCTGAATTAATTTAGTTTTTTCAAATAAATTAAAAATCTTTTCAAGAAGCTGAATATAATTTGTCTGATCTGTTTTAGATGATATATCTATTTTTTCTAAAAAAATCTTTGATTCAATAATAAGCTTTTTTAATTCATGATATGCTGCAATTGGATCTTGTTTTAATAGAAAAAGAAATGAAAAAACACTATTATACCTTTGAGAGAAAAATTGTTCATTATTTGTAATTAATTTTTCTTGTGATAAAATTCTTTCTTGTTTAATTAAGTAAATATAAAGTTGAGCAATTTCAAGCAAATATGAAGTTTCTTTAAAATCATAATTATAATTTTTTTGTTGAACAAAAACAATTCTAGAAACATTTGGATTCTCTATTAAAATGTCAATTGTTCTTCCCATAATTTCAGAAGAATCAGAAAGACTGGGTACATATGAAGCTCCCAAGTAATTAATATAGATAACATCTTCTCCACCTTCTCTTTTAACTTCATAAGAATATAATGGTGCTCCCTCTTTAAATTTCATAAATGAAAAAAGAAGAAAGAGTTTAAAATATTTTGTATAAGAAATAGCAACAAATTTAAACCTGTTTTATTTAATGTTTTTATGGTTGAAGAACAATTAAATTCGCCGGGAAGTGGATTTAGAGAGGTAAATATTAAAGTTAGAGATTTGGAAGAAAAACAAAGGATCTTGAAAGATAGGCTTCTTTTAATAGGACAAAACCTTATAGAAATAAAAGAAAAAAGCAACCAAAATATTTTAGAAATGAAAAAAGATATTGAAATACTTAAACAAAATATAGAAAGAACAACATCTTTTTTAGAAATGGCTTCAAGTGAATTTTCAAAATTTGCAAGAAAAGAAGATTTAGAAATTTTATCAAAACAGGCTAAAATGTTCCAACCGCTAGAATTTGTAAGAAAAAGAGATTTAGAAAAAATTAATAATTAAAAATGGGTATTTTAGATCAAATAACACAAATGAAAAAGCAGAGAAAACCTAATGAAGAGATTGTAAATAATTTGCAACAACAAGGAATTTCTCCTAAAGAAATAAATGATGCTCTTAGTCAATCAGAAATAAAAAATGCTGTTTCTGGAACAGAAAATACAAACATGCAACCATCAATTATGGAAAAAGCACCAAGTCCGCAAGAACCTTATGCTCCTCAAACTCAAGATGTTGAAAATCAAGAAACATATACTCCTCAACCTCAACAAGAGTATGTTCAACAACAAGGAGACTATCAACCAGACGCTTATGAGGGATATTCGCCCCAGGGAGCAGATAACACAGATAATATAATTGAAATAGCAGAACAGGTATATTCAGAAAAAATACAAAAAATACAAAAACAGGTAGAAAGCATGAATGAATTTAAAACACTTGCACAAACAAAAATAGAAAATATTGGGGATAGATTAAAAAAAATAGAAACAACAATTGATAAGTTACAAATTGCAATTCTTGAAAAAATAGGTTCTTATGGAAAGGATTTGGGAAGCATAAAAAAAGAAATGGGGATGATGCAAGATTCATTTGGAAAAATGGTAAATCCTTTAGCTAATAAAATAGGAAATCAAACAAGAACTTCAAAACCAATTTTACAATCTCCAAAATTTCCTAAATCAAATGCTCCTGTCAAAACAATAAAAAAGGTTTCTAGGAAAAAATAATTGATTTAAAAAAAGTTTCTAAGAAGAGAAACAAATAAAAAAGATTATAGCTTTTTTTGAGGACCCCCTGCTCCAGGCCAAAAACCTTGATAACCTTCTGGTTCTTGTGAACCACCTACAATAATCCCTATCACTGCTAAAATAAATATAACCGCAGCAATTGTGGGCC
>CAZSNJ010000005.1:0-33589 GCA_964608525.1 Candidatus Woesearchaeota archaeon
CTTAATTCTTGAGAACCTCTTTTTGCTTTTTCAAACTCCATTTTAAAAATTGTCTGGAAAAAATTATAATTATAAATTTTTGTCTTTTGTTGCTGCATCATAAAGCTTAGAAATAGAAATATTCATATTATCAAATACGCTTTCAATTTGCTTTCTAAATTTTGGATCTAATACATCTAGTTTATCTCTAACCTCTCTTTCCATACTAATAAATAGTAGTAAAAATAGTTTTTAAGTTTTTTTAAATAAAATTATCCCTAATAATCGACTATAAATATTAGATAATATATGTAACTTTATAGTTAATACAACATAGAAATGTTTATAAATGTTAAATTTATATGAATTAGATGAATAATAAATTAAATATTTTAATAATTATTGGAGTATTCTTAATCTTTTCTAGTTTTAATTTAATTTTAGCAGAAGAAATAATATTTAAAGTACATGCTGATAATGCTGTTACTATTTATGCCTCTGATTCTTCTGGAAACAAAGGATCTACTCTTATGAGTTATACAGTAGGAAATGGGAATAATGGCTTTGATGCAGGATCATTTACTTGGAATATTGATCGTAGTAATACAAATTATCTTATTGCAGAAGTTAAACAATTTGGACCTGTAGGAGTTGATACTGGATTTATAAGTATTGAAGATACAACAAATAATGCTTGTTTTGAATCTGTTTCAGGTTATGGACCCTCTGTACCTGGTTATGGGGTATGGGGTGGTAATTGTGTTATAGGTTTTATTGGAGATTCTGGAGGATTAAATACATTGCATATGATATTACCCTCTATAGTTCCCCCTTGTTCTCCTTCATGGAGTTCTTGGAGTTCTTGGAGTTCTTGTTCTACATCATGTGGTGGAGGAACACAAACTAGAACAGGCACAGATGGTTGTGGTGGTTCTCAAACACAAAGCCAATCATGTAATACTCAAGCTTGTAATATTGCTCCTGTTGCAATAGATTTAACATATATTACAAATGATAATACAGCTGTTAGTACAACAATGTCTGCAACAGATTCTGATGGAAATAGTTTAACTTATTCAATTGTATCAAATCCTAGTAATGGGGTATTGAGTGGGACAGGTGTAACAAGAACATATACTCCTAATTCTGGTTTTTCTGGAATAGATTCATATACTTATTTAGCGAGTGATGGTAGTAGTAATAGTAATATTGCAACCATAACAATAATTGTTAATGATATTAGTGCACCTGTAATTACAATTGTTAGTCCTCTTGTAAATCAAGAATATGGTTTTTCAGATATTTTATTTGAAATAACAACAGATGAACAAGCAACTGCATGGTTTAGTGTAGATGGAGAAAATAATGTAACAATGAGTACAACAGATAGTTTAACTTTTTCTAATACTATAACTCTTTCACATGGAAAACATAATGTTATCTTTTATGCAATTGATTCTGAGGGAAATGAAGGAGCAAATAGTGTAAGTTTTTCAGTTGATACAAGAAAAGACCCAAGCGGAGATAAAGATAGTTGGAGAGATAATTATTTATTTGAAACACTTTCTGCAACAGATGATTTCTTATTTAGTGGTTTAGTAATATCTGAAGATGTAAAAGAAGATGTTAAAAAATCTTCTCAAGCACTTGACTGGATTTTTTCTTTACTTGCAATATTACTAATTATTATATTACTTGTTTTATTTGTAAAGTCTAAGTAATTAATTTATATTATTAAACACAATAAATATTAAATATTTCAAAATATTAATTATTCTATGAGTACTGAAGGAATGGGAGCTATTGTTGAAGGGATCTTAATACAAAAAGATCCCATTAAATATATTAAAGATTTATATCAAGATTTACTCAATATTAATAGAAAAAATACAAAATTAGAACAAATATTAGCTATGAAAGTATGTTTCTTATTAAATATGTCTAGATATAATGAAGATTTAAATTTTAGAATACAATATATAAGCCATTTTGATAATGAAGAAGAAAAAGAGATATATGAAGATACAGGGATTGTTTTAGGTCTATGTAATGGAAGATTCTATGATAAAGCAGTAAGATATATTGTAGAAAAAGGAAACAATACTCAAAAAAAAGATTTAGATAAACTGATAAAAGAACTAGGGAGAAAATCCCTTAACTAAAAATTTTATAAAAAATTAATCCTAATATCCACTCATCCCAGGAGGCATTCCTCCTATTGAATTCATATTACCACCCTTTCCCCCCGTTGATGCAATAACATCATCTATTCTTAAAATCATAATTGCAACTTCACTTGCAGAGCTTATTGCTTGACTTTTAACTTTTAATGGTTCAATAATTTTTGCACTCAACATATTTTCAATTTTATTATTAAATAAATTCAATCCTGCATTTTTTTCTCCTGCATCATGACGGGACTTTAATTCTGTTAAAACATCGATTGGGTCAATTCCTGCATTTTCTGCAAGTGTTGCAGGAATAAATTCTAGGGAAGACACAAATTCTTCAACAGCTAATTGTTCTCTTCCACTTAAAGTCTGTCCAAAATCCTTAAGTCTTTTAGCAAGTTCAGTTTCTACTGCTCCTCCTCCAGGAACAACTAATCCTGTCTTCAAAGAAGATGCAACAACTCCTAGTCCATCTTTTAATGATCTTTCAATTTCGTCAATAATATGATCTGTTCCACCATGAATTAAAATTGTGAGTGCTTTTGGATTTTGACATCCCCTAATATAAGTTAAACTATCTTCACCATGATTTATTTCTTCTACTATTTCTGCATTTCCCAATTCAGATAAATTAAGTTCTTCTAAATTGCTCACAATTTTTCCTCCTGTTGCCTTAGATATTTTTTCCATATCGCTTTTTGCAATTCTTTTACATGCATAAATTTTCTCTTTAGACAATAAATATTGTGCAAGCTCATCAATTCCTTTTTGACATAAAATAACATTTGCAGAACTTTCTTTAATTTTTCCAACAATATTTCTTATTGTTGTTTCTTCCCCACTAATAAAACTCTGTAATTGTTCAGGAGTTGACACAGAAATCTTTGTATCAATTTCAGGATTTTTTAATTCTATTGGAAAATCAATTAATGCTATTTTTGCATTATTTATTTTTTTTGGCATATCATATGAAACTCTTTTCTTATCTAAAACAATTCCAGAAATTAATTCTGTATCTTTAATTCCTTCTCCTTTTAATTTTTCTATTTTAATATTATCTAAATTAACAACTCCATTATCTTCTACTTGCATTAATCCTTTTACAATAATTTCTGCAAATTCTTCTTTTGAATCTTCTGCTCCTTTTCCAGTCATTGAAGTCATTGCAATTTGTTTTAATACATCAATATTATCTGGAGTTATTTTGAGTGCTATTTCATTTAATATTTCTTGAGCTTTTTTTGCAGCAATTCTATATCCTTTTGTAATAATTGTTGGATGGATTTTTTTATCTAAGAGTTTTTCAGCATTTTCTAAGAGTTTTCCTGCAATCATTACAACACTTGTTGTGCCATCTCCAACTTCACTATCTTGGGTTTTTGCAATTTCAACCATCATTTTTGCAGCAGGATGTTCTATTTGCATTTCATCAAGAATTGTTACTCCATCATTTGTTACAATAATATCATTTGTTTGTGAAACAAGCATTTTATCCATTCCTTTTGGACCAAGAGTGCTTTTAACAACGTCGGAAACCATCTTTGCAGCTAAAATATTATTTCTTTGTGCATCTTTACCCATAATTCTTTGAATATCTTCAGGCATTAATACAACAGGTTTTTCAGACATATTAACTTTTCTTATTTTTCATTATTTAAATATTGTTATAATTGAAAGTCACTATTGAGTTCTTAATAATATTTATAAGGGAGAAGATTATATTGAAATTATGAAGAGAATATTAGTTGCAGATGTGATGACAAGAGAGCCATTTATAATTAAACCAGATACAAATCTACTTGATTGTGCTAAACAAATGGTAAAAAAAAGAGTTGGAAGCTTACTTATTGTAAATAAAAAGAAACTTATAGGATTTATCTCTGAAAAAGATATTTTGTGGGCATTAGTTAAAAAATCAAAAAAAGATTTATCAAAAATCAATGCAATTGATATTTCTCCAAGAAAAATAGCAACAATTAAACCACTTAATACAATTGAAGAAGCTATGAAAAAAATGAAAAAATTAAAACTTGAAAAACTTCCTGTTATACATGATACTTCGCTTGTGGGAATGATTACTATAAAAGATATTTTAAATTTTCATCCTGAAGTTTACCCTGAATTAGAAGAATTTTCACAGATTAGAGAAGAAGTAAAAAAACTAAAAAGAGTTAAAAAAGCAAGAGAGAGAAAAGGAAGAGATGAAGGAATTTGTGAAGAGTGTGGGAATCAAGATATATTGTATAGATTTAATGGTATGCTTGTTTGTGATTCTTGTAAAAGTTCTAGATAATTAATTTTAGTTAAATATTTAAATAACAATTTTGTTTTACTTTTATAAAAGAGGAAAAAATTATGCCAGAAAAAGAAACAATATTTTCTAGTAAAGTAGAGTATAGTGGGGTTTTTCAATTTTCAGATTTTTATAATTTCTGCTATAATTGGCTTACAGATGAAATGGGATTAGATATATCTGAAGATAAATATGAGGAAAAATTAAGTGGAGATACGAAAACTATTGAAATTGAATGGACTGGAGAAAAAGAGGTTACTGATTATTTTAAATTTGAATTTAAAGTTAAATTTAAATTAACTGGTCTTAAAAAAGTAGAGATAAATCAGGAAGGAAAAAAGATAGAAACTAATAAAGGAAAGATTAAAATTACTGCCAAGGGAAATCTTGTAAGAGATTATAAGGGAAAATTTGAAACAACTGCCTTTAAAAAATTCTTAAGAAGTATTTATGAAAAATGGGTAATTTCTTCAAGAATAGAGCAATTTCAGGGAGATATCTTCAAAAATGGGGATGATTTTTTAGCACAAGCCAAATCTTATTTAGATTTAGAGGGGAAAAGATAAGATTAATTTTATCATGCTTTTTGAAATTAATCTCTTCCTAATAATGGGATATACAAAATATTTTAATTAAATAAATTACCAGTCAGTAGTTTCGTCAAGTTTGTACTCCATTCCTTTAAGTTCTCCTGAAAGAATTTCTAAATTCCAAACTTCCCCAGTAACCTGACCCCTCTCAAATTCTGACTTATAACTTACTTTCTGATCAATTAATTTTTTTTCAAGATCTTTGAACCATTTAAAAGAAGACCCATCATTTGGAAAACCAAAAATATTCATGGGCATTTCAAATTCTTTCAATTTTTTATCCACCAAACCTAGAGATACTATTGGAACTCTTTCTGAATTTGAATATGGACCTACATGTGTTTTTCCAGACAATCTTATAAATTTAACCTTGCCTTTATAATTTTCCATAATTCTCCACTTTTCTAAACTTTATAAATCTTTCTAATTATTACTACTTTTAAATTAAGATGAATAAAATTTATATTAAAATTCTAAAAATAACAAAAAATAACGACTAATTTAGTAGAATACCCAAATCTTTATATATAATTTATTTTTACTTTGAGAATGAAAAAAATACTTATTTTGTTAATGATATTATTAATTCTCCCATCAACTCTCGCAATAAATTTAAAAGTTGAAAAACCAGATTCAAATGAAGTTATAATTGCAGGAATTAATAAACCAGCTGTATATGACTTAGAAATAACTAACTTAGAATTAACAGATAATTTTAGATTTGATAATTTACTTGGATTTAGTATGTTTCCTATTGGAACAATTAAGATTAATACTGGAAAAACAGAAAAAATACAACTAATAATTTATCCTAGAGAAAACTTTAATTATAGGGGATTTTATAATTTTCAATATAGTATCATGGGACAAGATTCATCTAAGATCGATGAAGAAGTAATAATAAAAATCATAGATTTAAAAGATGCATTTGAAATAGGTTCAGGAGAAATTAATCCTGAATCAAATTCCTTAGAAATATATATCCATAATAAAGAAAATTTTGATTTTGAGGAAATAAATGTGGAATTTTCATCTGCCTTTTTTGATATTACAAAAAACCTTAGTCTTGGGCCAAATGAAAGAAGAAATTTTGATGTGCAATTAAATAAAGAGGATTTTAAAAAATTAATGGCTGGATTTTATACCTTAAAAGCAAAAGTAAATGTAGAAGATGAGAAAGCAAATGTAGAGGGAGTAATTAAATTTGTTGAAAAAGATATTGTAACAACTACAAAAAAAGATTATGGATTCATTATTAATACAAATATAATAGAAAAAACAAACAAGGGGAATATTATTACAAAATCAGAAACAGTAATAAAAAAGAATATTATTTCAAGATTATTTACAAGTTTTAATCCAGAACCAGATATTGTTGAAAGAGATAGATTTAATGTTTATTATACTTGGAGTGTAGAAATACAGCCTGGAGAAAAATCAGAAATTATTATAAAAACTAATTGGTTATTTCCATTACTTGTAATCTTTTTTATTGTTACAATCGTTATACTTGTAAAACAATTTTCAGGAACGCATCTGAATTTAAGGAAAAAAGTTTCTTTTGTTAAAGCTAAGGGTGGAGAATTTGCACTTAAAGTAACTATTTTTATACATGCTAAAAAATATGTTGAAAGAGTAAATATTGTTGATCGTCTTCCAAGTCTCGTAAAAATCTATGAAAGATTCGGAGGAGATAAACCATCAAGAATAAATGAGAAAAATAAGAGAATAGAATGGGAGTTTGAAAAATTAGAGGAAGGAGAAACAAGAATAATTTCATATATAATTTATTCTAAAATAGGTGTGCTTGGAAAATTTGCATTACCCTCAACAACAGCTGTTTATGAAAGAGATGGAGAAATTCATGAATCAGAATCAAATAGAGCTTTTTTTGTTGCAGAACAGCGTAAGAATGAAGTTGAAGAAGAATAAGAACTTTTAAAAATTAAGTAATTCTATTTATTTTACCTCCCATAGCTCAGTGGTTAGAGCGCTTGGCTGTAGATATTAATCTAAGGTGGATATTCCAATTCATGGAAACTCAGAAATTAAAAATTTCTGGGACTTCAACTTTCACAAGATTGAAGTTTAAATGAAACCCCAAAAGTCAAGAAGCAGTACCCGAGAGATCCCCGGTTCGAATCCGGGTGGGAGGATTTATAATTAAAAGATATGAAAATATTTAATCTAATTATTCTATAGAAATATTTAAAAACTAATTTTTTCTTAAAAGAACAAGTCATAAAATGACTATAAAAAAACGAGGTTAAAAATGGATGATGAGTTAGAACAAATCTATGACGAAGATGAAGACGAAATAGATCACGAGATTGATGATCTCGAACTTGATAACTAAAATTCCAAAATTTTTTTCTATTTCTTTATTTTTTTATTTCCAAAATAATTTGATTATTTTCTTTTTCTATTTCATTAAAACTGGAATTTATAAAAAGTTCTAATTCTTTTATATTTATTTTTGGAACCCATATATTACTAAATGTTATCAATCTTCCAGAACCAATTTTTATAGAATCCAAATTAATTTCCTTTATAATTTTATTATTAGCAGATACTATAACTATAGATTCTTCAGAATCTTTAAGTCCGTTATTTCTAACACTTATATTTAAATCCAAATACTTTCCATGCATTACGGCAGATATATTTTCAAAAGATAAATCAGAATAACCTGGAGTAGAATAAAGTTCGTCAATTAATTTTATTGTATCATTTCCAATCTCCTGATTACATCTACTAAGATTATACATAATATTCTTTATATTACTCGAATGATCAAATCCTAAAACATGTAAAAGTTCATGAATCTCTACATTTGGTTTTGGACATAAAGTTTTTCTTAATAATAAAATACTTCCATGAGATATTACATTAAATCTCTTTGTTTTAGTTATATTTGTTGGACCTCCTTCACCTGCAATAAATAATCCTTTTTCAATTTTATTTTTACTATCGCAAGTAATAGAAATTTCTTCATTGG
Organism: Candidatus Woesearchaeota archaeon; assembly: GCA_964608525.1. Taxonomy (GTDB): domain Archaea; phylum Nanobdellota; class Nanobdellia; order Pacearchaeales; family GW2011-AR1; genus NP1466. The sequence continues at coordinate 8,032 of CAZSNJ010000005.1, forward strand.
AATCAGTTGAATAAAATTCCAAAATAGTTTCATTTGAAAGTATTTCAATTGCTCTTTTCATATTATACTCTTTTTGCAAAGGACAATCATAGATATTGTAGCTAATTTTTGAATCAGGATATCTCATATTATCATAAAATTGCATAGTCCCATTTATAGAGGCATTTACATTAAAATTAGAATTTTTTGAAATTATCCCAAATTCAATTGTTTTTATAGGAATAAACCAATAAAAAACAAGCAAAGAAATAATAAATAAAATAAAGAAAAAACTAAAAAATTTTGCCCACCCCATACTAATAAACCAGAAGGTGGATATATAAAATTATTGATAATAATAAAAAAAGAAAAAATAAAGGATTAAATCTATTCAGAAGCTGATTCTTCAGGTTCACTAGCTTCTGCAGATTCTGGAGCTTCTGCAGTCTCTTCTGGTGCACTTTCATCTGAAGATTCTGGTGTCTCAGGAGCTTCTTCTGCATTAGTTTCTTGTTCGTTTTCTTCCATTGTTTAACCTCACTATTTAATTTAAGTAAAAAGAGGAAATCTGCATTTCTTTTAAAGCTTTCGTCCCACTTTAAAGCGACATTTTATTGACCAAAACGCTTTTATATTAGGAATTATTAGTAGAAAAAGAAGTTAAATTTTTCTATATTCAATTGAAATCATATAAAACATTGATGCAAGTAAAATTCCTGCTGTATCTAGGAGAATATCAAAAATGGAAAAGTGTCGTCCAGGAACAAAAAATTGATGAAATTCGTCCAATATCCCATATATTATTGATATTATAAACACTAAAAAGATAAGACTCTTTTTTTCACCCTTAATTGAGGAAATTGATAAAAATAAGGAAAAGAAAAAAAAGGCAGTGATATGATAGATTATTGCATTTATACTGCTTTTTCCAGGGCCAGGACCAAAAGTTAATGAAGAAATATAGAAAATAGCAATTGCAATTATAATTGTAATTATCCAAGATACCTTATTATATTTTTCAAACCAAGATATCATTATTATTCATTAAATTGCGGGCTTTTAAGTTTTATTGGGATTAAAAGGCCTTATTTCTAAAATTACTTTTTTCCCTAAATCTCCTCTTATTTCCTGAAGAAGTATCTATTTTTACAACATTTACAAAAGGTAATTTTTCTTGTTCAATTAAAATAGATTTATCTTCTAATACGTTCGAAAAATTTTCATAATCTCTGCTAGATAAAATGCTTACTGCAATACCTTCTTTTCCTGCTCTTGCAGTTCTTCCGATTCGGTGAATATAATCTTTACTTGATGTTGAAATATCATAATTATAAACATGACTTACTCCTTTTATATCCAAGCCTCTTGCAGCAACATCTGTACAAATAAGAACTTTAACTCCTTTACCATGAAATTGGTCTAAAACTCTAAGTCTATTGTTTTGTGAAAGCCCGCCATGAATAGCTTTTGAATTAATCCCTAGTCTTTTAAGATTATCTGCAACAAAATCCACATTTCTTCTTGTATTGCAAAATACCATTGCTAAATCAGACTTATCTTTTTTTAACAAATGAACAAGCAATGAAAATTTTATTTGAGTTGGAACATCATAAAAGATTTGTTTTAGTTTTGAAGTGTCCACATATGAATTAACTGCAATTTCTATTGCATCTCTTGTATGTTTTTTTGCTAAATGATCAACATCTGCTGATATTGTTGCTGAAAAAAGCATTGTTTGTCTTATTTTTGGGCAATTTCTTATAATTTTTTCAACATCTCGATGAAAACCCATATCAAACATTTTATCAACTTCATCAAGTACAAGAAATTTAATATGATTTAAATTTAGTGTTCTTTTATCTATATGATCAAGAATTCTACCAGGTGTTCCAACGATAATATCTGTTTTATATAATTTTTTTATTTGTGTTTCAATATTTACTCCGCCATATATTGCTAAAATATTAAGTTTATTTTTTGAGAATGTTTTTATTGCATTAGCAACTTGTTCTGCAAGTTCTCTTGTTGGTGTTAAAATTAATGCTTGAACATTTTTATTTGGATTTAGTTTTTCTATAATTGGTATAGAAAACGCCAAAGTTTTTCCGCTTCCTGTAAAAGACCCTGCAATTATATCATATCCATCCAAAGCTAAAGGAATTGTTTTTTCTTGAATTTCTGTTGGTTTATTAAAACCTAATTCTTCTATTACTTTTAATAATTCTTTACTTAGTTTAAGTTCTTCAAAGTTCATTTTTAATATTATATCAAGAAATCTTTTCTTGAGTTACAAGCCCTTTTGGACATTGCCCAAGAACTTACACATTAATAATATAATAATATTGAAAAATTAGTTTAAAAGGCCTTTGGTTTGCATTTTAGAAAAGATTAAGTAGCAATTTATTTATTATATTGTATGAGTAAAAAAGTAAAAATAACCTGCAAAAATTGTGAGAAGGAAGTGGAGGTAATTCAAGGAAAGTATAAAAGAAAATATTGTGACAATTGTTCTGCTAAGAATAAAAAAGAATGGAAGGAGTGGGAAGAAAATAGATGGAAATTAACAGTTGATGATTGTGAGGATGATGATTAAGTTATGACATATTCAAACTAAGATAGTGGAAAGTTTATTGTGTGACCACAAATTTATTTGATGTGGTCACCTCTTCTTAGAAAGTTTCTTTATTTTTTTATACTCTTTTATTATTAAATCTATTGTTGGTCTTAAATTATTATTATTTTCATATTCTTGTAAGGTTTTATAATATTCAAACCTATTATCTAAGTTTATATTAATTGGAGGCAATCTATTTTTGATCAAAATATTATTAAGAAGCAATCTTCCGACTCTTCCATTCCCATCAGCAAAAGGATGAATGTTTTCAAATTGATTGTGAACTACTGTTGCTAAAATTAATGCAGGATATTTGCTCTTATTTTGATTATACCAATCAACTAATTCTTTTAAAAGAAATATAATTCTCTCTTGATGTGCTCCATGATGAACAATTTTTCCAGTTCCATCCATAACAACAACTTCTTCTCCTTTTTTTCTAAATTTTCCAGCAAAATCTTTAGATTTTTTAAAAACAATTTTATGTAATTTTTCTATTAATTCAATTGAAAGATGTTCTTTTGTATTTCTAACAAATTGTATTGCTTTATTAAGTCCATAAGTTTCCTCAACATCTTCTTTAGAAGCACCCTTTGGAGTTTTATTTTTTTCTAGAATTTGTTTAACTTCTTTCTCAGTCAATCTACTTCCTTCAATAGCATTAGTATTATATGTAAATAATTCTGAAAATAATATCCACTGTTTTTCTGATAAATGTATTATATTTAATTTTTCTTTTTTAGTTAAATTTTCTATAAATTCAATTTCTTTTTTAGTTAAATTTACCTTTAACGGGTCTTCAATTATTTTATATGAATTAATCTCTTCTAAAATTATTTTTTTAGCTATTTTTTCTCGTCTTTCTAATTCTTTTTTTGTTATATTTTTTCCTAAAAATTTTCTAATTTTGTGAATTTTATTATTTTCTCTAAAAGAATGAACCAAATAATATTTTCCATCTTTTCTTTTTTCAATAAACATAAATTTACTAAGGTGACCACTCTTTATATTATTTGTGGTCACCTATTACCTAATTTTAATTGTACCCTCCTTGTACTTGTACCACTTTGCTATAAGTTTGTTAAATGATAAAAATTAATTAAACCAATCTAATTTTTCTTTCTTAGGAAGCTTTTTTATTTGATATTCAGCTTTAAAAGCATCTGACTTATTTTTGCAAGGTGCTACAACTATTAACTTTTTGAAACCTTTTTGATAAACATATTTACTTCCTTTTCCTTTTGTGTGAGTTTTCATTCTTTTATCCAGGTCATTAGTCACACCAGTATAATAAGAACCATCCTTACATTCAAGAACATATACATACCATTGTTTTTCCATTTTATCATATATTAATTCGTCATGGACGATAAGGTAAAAGATGGCATTGGAAGAATATAAAAAGGTGAAAAACCGAAATTCTCCACCTCTATCTAACCGAAGTTAGACAATTATTCAAGGAAAACACTATTTTTAAACCTTTTTATTAATGATATATCTAGACAAAACCTTCAATTCTTTTTTTGATACAAAATTCCTATTGGAATTTTTCCTTTTTTAGAATTATAATTCCATTCATCTGCAAATACCATTGCTTTTTTCATATTTGGTTTATTGTTATTGATTTTATACATTATTTTATCAAGATTATTCATTTCTAAATTAAATACTAAACAATTTTGTATAATTTCAACAAAAGAAAATCCTTTATGTTTTATTGCCTGTTTTAATATTTGAGAAGTGTGAACTACATCTCTTGCATTACATCTGGCAACAAAACCCACTCCACTAGCAAGTGCAAGTTTAATTGGATTAAGAGGCATATTCAGTTCTCCTAATGGCTGTGCTTTATTCTTATAACCCTGTTGGGAGGTTGGAGTTGCTTGTCCTGTTGTTAATGAAAAAGACTGATTGTCATGAACAACTAAGGTTAAATTTGTATTATATCTTCCTGAATGAATAAAATGAGCCATGCCTTCTGAATAAGTATCTCCATCTCCTGCAAAACCTAAAACAGTAAGATCTGGATTAGATAATTTTATTCCTAAAGACGTTGGCAGAACTCTTCCATGTAAACCATAAATCCCACTTGTGTTTAAATAATCAAATATTTTTCCATGACATCCAATTCCTGTAACAATTGCAATCTTTTTTCTATCAATATTTGATACTGCTTTTTTAACTGCATCTAAGATCATAAAATTTGGACATCCGGGACACCATGTTATTTTATTTTTTGTATCAAGTTTATTTATTTTTTGAGTCATTTTATCTTTAAAATTTCTTTTTTTAATTCATTTGATATAAAAGGTCTGCCATTATATTTTAAAATTCTGTTTTTAATTTTAAAGCCTGTTTTTTCACGAATAAGTCTTCCAAGCTGACCTGTTAGATTATTTTCAATTAAAATAATCTTATTTGCTTTTTTTATCTCCTCAATTATTTTATTTGACATTGGTTTAAAGTAGAGAACCTGAAGAAATTTATACTTGCCTCCTTTTTCAATTGAACCATCAATTGCATCTAATGCATCTAAAATTACTGTTTTTGTTGAACCCCAACTAATAATAAGATTTTTAGAATTTTTATTTCCATAAATTTTAATCATTTCAAATTTTTTGCACTCTTTTTTAATTGCTTCATATTTTGCAATTCTTTTTTCTGCATTCTTTTTTGTTATTTCTGCTAATTCAGTTGTATTTCCAAATTCATCATGTTCATAGCTATTAGATTTAACAATATCTCTTCCAGGAATTTTTCTCTTTATATTTACTTTTAAGATTTTATTTGGTTTTCTATTAAAACTAAATTCAGATTCTGCAAGATGTTTGTCAGAAAGAATTATGGAAAGAGAATTAAATTTTTCAGCTAAATAAAGAGCTTCGTTTGTTTTTTCTATTGCTTCTATTGGATCTCCTGGAGCAATAACTACTCTTGGGAATTCGCCATGACCTGCTCTTAGTGCTATATTTAAATCTGCCTGACTTGTATATGTCGGAACTCCTGTTCCAGGGCCAGATCTAGATGCAAGATAAATAGTTAGAGGGATTTCACTTTGTCCCTGAAAACTTAGTGCTTCTGACATTAAATCAAATCCTCCACCCGATGTTCCTATCATCACTTTTGACCCTGCAAAACTAGCACCAAGAGCTGCATTTGCAACTGCAATTTCACTTTCAGGTTGAAAAACAATTAGTTTGTTTTTTTCTTTTAATTGTTCTGCAGCTAATTCATGCATCACCCCTGTTGAAGGAGTCATTGGATATGCAAAGTAAATGTCAATTCCAGAATTTACTGCTCCTTTAGTAATTGCTTCTGAACCAGACATAATTGTAATTTTATTATTTAATTTTTTTAAATCAAATTTTTTCTTTCCAAAATCATAACCTTTTTTTGCTGCAGAAATAGAATCTTTATTATTTTTAAATTGATTTTTTATCTCTTTAATAAGAATTTTTTCTTCTATTCCAATACTTTTAATTAATTCACCAGCTAAAGCAACATTCATATTAATTCCTAAGTCTTTGAATTTTTCATGAGAAAATATAAGTCCATCTTTTTTTAGATTTTTTCTATGGTCTTTAAGAATAATTTCATCTATTGAAATAATTATATCTAATTTTGTATCATTACTTCCAATTCTTTTATCTGAAACACTTAAAATATTAAAATTTTGTCCTCCTCGAATTATAGATGGATAATCTTTATAATTAAAAACAAAATATCCTTGATTAGTTAGAATTTTTGAGATTACTTTAGAAATTTTATTAATTCCTTGTCCAGCTTTTCCGCCAATTAAAATATTTAATTTCATTTTCACCTAATCTTTTATAAAGAAATATTATATTTAAATCTTCTTAAAAATCCGCGTTTTAATTTTATTTACACTCTGAGGATTAATTAAAGTTTGGAGGCCTTTTGGCTTTTCATTTACAAGAATACTTTTAAGTATTCTTCTCATAATTTTTCCACTCCTTGTTTTAGGCAAATCTTCAACAAAATAAATTTTTGCTAAGCGAGCAGTAGGCCCTATTTTTTTATCAACGTGTTTTATTATTTGTTTTTCTAGTGCTAGGGAAGGTTTGTTGGATTTTAAGATAACAAAAGCAATTGGCACCTGCCCTTTTATTTTATCTGGAATTGGAATAATTGCAGATTCATTAACTAATTTATGTTCATTTATTGCATTTTCTAATTCTGCTGTTGCTAATCTATGCCCTGCAACTTTCATTACATCATCTGTTCTTCCTGTTAATCTTATTAAGTTTGATTTAACATAAGCTCCATCACTTGTATCATATTTATTTTTGAATCTTTTCCAGTATGTATCAATATATTTCTTATGATTTCTATAAATTCCATGCAACATTCCAGGTGCAAATGGACTTAATTGTACAAGAGAACCTGTCTTTCCTGATTTTACTTGTTTGCCTTTTTCATTTACAATTATATGTCTTGTCCCTGGAAAACTTTTCCCTGCAACAGTTGGAATAAATGGACCTATTCCAGGTAAAGCATTTATCAAAGTTCCTCCTGTTTCTGTTTGCCACCAAGTATCAATTATAGGACATCTATTCTTTCCTATTTTTCTAAAATACCACATCCAAGCATTTTTATCTATTGGTTCACCAACTGTTCCAAGAATTTTTAAACTTGAAAATATATGATTTTTAAGATATTTGTCGCCTGCTTTCATAAACATTCTAATTGCTGTTGGGGCTGTATAAAAAACATTAACTTTATTTTGATTAATAATTTTCCACCACCTTGAAAAATTAGGAAAATCAGGAGCACCTTCATAAATTAAGGTAGTTCCTCCATTTAAAAGTGGGCCATAAAAAGCATATGTATGTCCAGTAATCCATCCAATATCAGCAGTACACCACATAATATCATTATCTCTTAAATTAAAATTCCATTTTGTTGTTAAGTAAGCTTGAGTTGCATAACCTCCTGTATCATGAACAATTCCTTTAGGCATTCCAGTTGTTCCACTAGTGTATAAAATAAATAAAGGATCTTCAGAATTCATTATCTCTGGTTTGTAATAGGAGTTTTCTTTTTTTATTTCTTTTTCAAAATTTAAGAATTTTTTTCCAGAAATTCTTTTTCTAAGTCGAGTTACAACAATCACTTTTTTCACACTTGTTTTAATAATTGCCTGTTTTGCTTTTTTAAGTAAATCTTCCTTTTCTCCTTTTCTATAATATTCATCTGCGGTAATAAGTAGTTTAGATTTACCATCTTTAATTCGTGCTTGTAAAGCATCTGCTGAAAAAGCAGAAAAAACAACTGAATGAATAGCACCAAGTCTTGTGCATGCAAGCATTGCAATTAAAGCTTCAGGAATCATGGGAAGATAAATCGCAACAACATCTCCTTTTTTTACACCTTGTTTTTTTAAGACATTTGCGAATTTGTTAACTTTTTCATAAATTTGTTTGTAGGTTAGTTTAATTGGTTTTTCTTTAGTTGGTTCAGGAATCCAAATTAAAGCAACCTTGTCACTTTTGTTTTTTAAATGTCTGTCAATACAATTATAAGAAAAATTTAATTTGCCTCCTTTAAACCACCAAAAATAAGGCAGTTTTTGTTCATATGTTTTTTTCCAAGACTTTTCCCATGTTATTCCTTCTTTTGCTAATTTTTCCCAAAACTTAATTGGATTTTTATCAGCTTCTTTATAGATTTTAGAATCATTAATCCAAGCAATTTTTTTCATTTCTTTGCTCGGCCAGAATTTTCCAGATTTTTTTATAACATATTTAGTCATTTAATAAAATGTTTTTCATCTTTAATTCCTTTATCCCAGAGCATCTTTGTGTATCCAGTATTATCAACTTGATTTTTATTTATCTTAAGTTCTCTTAAAACACCGTAAATTTTTTTCTTTGCTTTTTTTATCTCTCTAGGTTTTGCAAGATATTCTATTTCCATAAAATAACCTAGATGTTTTATTTTATTTATTTCTATTACAATTTTCTTGTCTTTTTTATGAAGGTAGCTTTCAGTTGTTTTAATTTTTTTCATCCACTCAACAAAACCTAAGTCTTTAATTAAAGCTAAGAAATTTTTTGTTTCATTAATAATAAACTCAAATTCTTCTTTTACAACAATTTCTTTTGTCCAAAAGTTTTTTCTCCATTTTTTAAAATTAACAACAAATTCTTTTTTATTATCCCTTATTCTAAATGCTTTTTTAGGATAACCATGTTTTCTAAACTTTTCATTTAATGCAAAATAATCATCGCCACGAGATTCTTTTTTTTCAAAATTAGCAATTTTTTTAATTTTCTTTCTTAATTCATTCACATCATTAATTCTTACTTTTGTTTCAACTTCTAAAAACATTTGATTTTCCTCTTTTATATAAATAGAAAGGCAATATTTATAAAAGTATAGAAAATTAAATTTATTTTCTCTCTTTTTTATCCAAGAAAATAACACTAATTCTAATTAAAAGAACAATTATGATAAATGAGATAGTAACAAGTGTCCCTGGGGGAAATAGAGGTTCTAGTGTTTTTACCCAATTTATCCATCCAGGAATTTTCCCTAAAAAGAGTATATGTAATGCAGCAAGGATAAATGCCAAGTATGCTAATCTTTGAATGAATATCCATTTTTTATAACTAAGTTTTTTCATTAAATAATTATTAGATATAAAAGCTACAATTACTAAAGTGATTAGACTTAATATCCCAAAAACAACAGCAATTGGATTTTCTATAAACCATGTTCTTGGGAATTTATCTTGTAAAAAGAAATAAACAATAACTATATGAATTAAAGCAAAGAAAAAACCTAATAATCCTATTTCTTTTCTGTATTTTACTTTTTCCTTAAAGAAGGTAAAGAATTTTGCAAGAGATCCTAAAAGAAAAGAAATTCCTATTAAAAACACTGCACTTATTGCAACTGCTTTATTTGCAAGAAACAGAAAACTTATATCATTTGGAGAAAATGGATTTATAATTCCTCTTCTTATATAGTGATAATAGAGAAATGCAAAAAATAATATTGCACCTATTGCAAATGCAACAAACCAATCTGATTCTCTTTTAATATATTTGTTTATTTTATCTTCAAAATCTGATACTTCTTTTGTAAATTTTGATATTCTTTTTTTCATAATCTATTTAAGAAATTTACTTATTTAAATTTATTATTTAATCTAAATCTTTGTGAATTTTATCTTGACTTTTTCAACAATATCTTTTATAAAGGAATATTTATATATACTCTTGATTTTTATATCAAGAGAATAAAAAAGAGAAGATGATAATAACATTTGCACATTATAAAGGGGGAACTGGAAAGACAAGCAGTTGTATTAGTGTAGCTGAACATTTAGCAAAACAAGATAAAAAAGTTTTAGTTGTTGATTTAGATCCTCAAGGAAATGCAACTTCTGGTTTAGGAATTGATAAGAATTCTTTACAGGGAAATATGTATCATGTAATGAATGGAGAAAAAAAATATTAAGCATATTATTTTAAATACAAATATAGAAAAATTACATCTTGCTCCGACTAATCATGAACTGGGAAGAACAAATTTAATCGCCTATAAGAGAAAATCAGATGCTATGATTTTAAAAAGGTCCTTAACGACATTAAAAAAAATTATGATTTTATTTTAATTGATACCCCTCCTGTTCATGGGCATTTTATTGTGAATGGTATGGCAGCTGCAGACAAAGTTATTGTTGTTCTTGATCCAGGAATTTTTGCTTTAGAAGGGCTTTCTACATTACAGCATTCATTTGGTGATTTTTTCAAAAGATTAGGTTTGAACCTAAATATTGATATTTTTTTAATAACTAAATGTCAGGATTCTGTTCTTCCTTGGAGAAAAAAATATGCTGAAGAAGTTAAAGAAGATATTGAAGGAAATTTTAAGAAAAAAGTTTTTAAAATTCCATATTCAGAACATATTTATGAGACACATGCTAAAGGTGTACCTATTTCACATTATAAACCAAAAAGCAGTATTGGAAAAGTCTATAAAGAAGTTGCAGATAAATATTTAGATTTAACTAAAAATAAAACAAGAACATCTTTAATTATAAATAAAAATAATAATTCAAAATATTTGGATTTAGGTAAAAAGAAGGATGTAAATTTAATTAAAAAAACTCAGGAAGATAGATTTAAGAAAAATATTATATCTAAGTTAGTTTATAATATTAGAATTAGTAAATACAAAGAAAAATTTCAAAAAATTAAGCAAGAATTGCCTGTTCTTGAAAAAATCTTAGAAAAAATAAAAAAGAACGTTAAAGAAATCGCAAGTAAAAAATAAATAATTATATTAATTAAAATTTATTTATAAATACGCCCCGACCGAGAATCGAACTCGGATATCCAGCGCGACAGGCTAGTGTCATAGCCATTAGACCATCGAGGCATAATTATCATTATAAAAATCAATTTTTAAATCTTACTAAATAGAAAATTAAAGCAGTTTATTATATATTAATGCAAATATCCATATAAGAATAAATCCATCAATAAAGCTATATATTGCACCTAATACTGCTCCTAAAAATGAAACCCCATAACCAAAACTTCCATAAGCTTCTGCAATTAATGATGTCCATCCTGTAAGTCCTCCAAACAATCCTAACATCCCCATAATTGTTGTGAAAAACACACAAATAGCTGTTGTTATTCCTCCAGCTACACCAAACTTAACTGCATTTAATTTAGCTTCTTTTGGTCTTAAGAATTTTCTAAAATTAAATTTTTTCTTTTTTGCCATTTTTACCTCCTTTCAATTTTATCACTCCTTTTTACCCAAAAGTTATCTTTTAAGTATGAAACAATTCCTCCAATAATTAATCCTATTATACTTGAACCAAGAGCAACAATAACTATTGTTGGTTGAATCTGTCCTTTAGAAAGGCTAATTATCATATATGTCATTAATCCAATAACCCCTATTACTAATTCAAAGAGTAATGTTCTCTGTTTTATATTTTTTTTAATCCAAGTTGCCAAAACACAAATCGCTAACACCACAACAATTGAAACAAAAATATAACCCCCAATCACTAAATCTTGAATCAAAACAGCTACTATTGCTGCCAAAACTGTAAATAAAAAAATTGTTTTTTTAATATAACTTACAGTTTTCTTTCTATTATAATTAAAAAAATCCTGGACAATGGCTGAAGAACCTGCAAAGATATAGGTATCAATAGTGCTCATTATTGCTGCAAACAAAAGAATGACTGATAACCCCAAAAGACCACCAGGAAGCAAATTCGCAAATCCATAAATCAAAGCTAAATCCGGATCTAAATCTGGAAATTGAATTTTGACTGTTAATGCAACTAATGCTAATAAAAATGCCACACAAGTATATATAATTACAGACAAAATCATCCCATTACGTAATTCTTTTTTTCCTTTTGATGAATAAACTCTCTGCCATATCTCTGGTGAAGCAAAGGGCATTAATAATCCAATCATAAAAAATCCAATTATTGTCGATAATTCTGCATTAAAAAAATTCCACTCAGAAGCAGGAATTAAAGAGCCATCAAATAAAATAAAAGCTAAAAATGCCAAAATAATAATTATTGCAATATATTGTAAAACATCTGTTTTAACTACTGCTTTAAATCCTGCCATTAAGATATATGACAAAACAACCACAATCATAATCCCTGCACAAATCCAAAAGGGCCACCCAGTAAAAAAAACAAATATTTTGGTTCCGGCAATCAAATTAATAACCAAGAATCCAAACATAATGAAAATCGTAATAAATGAAGCTATTAATGCTATTGTTTCTCCATAATTATACCTAAAATAATCTGCTAAGGTGTAGTACTTGGTTTTTGATTCTTCTTTTAGCTTTAATGCAAACGGAACAAATATCATTAATCCTGTTGCTGCGCCAATAAAATACCATAATGCAGAAATCCCCCACAAATAAACCATAGCAACAAACAACATGAGTATTGAACCTGTTTTACTTGCATTTAGTGTCATCATAGTTGACAATGTTCCAAGTTTTCTCTCTGCAATTAAGTAATCTTCCTCTTTTTGTTTTCTTGATGAAAAATAACCTATTAAAATCAGAACTATAAAATAAGCAAAAACAAATATTAAATCTAAATTTGATAAATCTGCCAATTTATTTTTTAACCTCTATTTTTTTCTTCCCATTCATATATTTCCATAAAACCTTTGGGATTTTTATTGATCCATCTTTTTGTTGATTATTTTCAATTATTGCAATTATCACTCGAGATGTTGCAATAACAGTATTATTCAAAGTATGAGCAAAATATCTTTTACCTTTATCTTCTATTTTTATATTTAATCTTCTTGCTTGAGCTTCCTCCATATTTGTTAAAGAACCTATTTCATAATAATTTTTTAATTTTGGACTCCAAGCTTCTAAATCACATCCTTTTGCCTTTAAATCAGCTAAATCTCCTGAACAACTTTCAAAAACTCTAATTGGGATTTCTAAAGATTTAAGCAAATAAATAGAATATTTTAACATTTTATCATACCATCTATATGATTCATCTGGTTCACAAATAATTATCATTTCTTGTTTATTGAATTGATGAGTTCTATAAATTCCTTTTTCATCAATGCCATGGCTTCCAATTTCTTTTCTAAAACACATACTATATGCTGTTTGTTTAATTGGCAGATTTTTTTTATTAATTGTCTGATTTATAAATTGTCCAATTAAAGGATGCTCTGAAGTTGCAATAAGATATAAGTCCTCTCCTTCAATTTTATAAGACATTTGCTTTATTTCTTCATTTGAATAAACACTATCAAGTATTTTCTTTTTTATCATTAAAGGGGGTTCTACATATTGAAATCCTTGTTTAATCATAAAATCTCTTGAAAAATTAATTAAAGCCATATTTAACAAAGCTAAATCACCTTTCAAATAATAAAATCCTTTTCCAGAAACTTTTGCAGAACTCGTAAAATCAAGAACTTTTAATTTTTCTCCTAATTCTATATGATTTTTAATTTTAAATGTGAATTTTTTAGGTTTTCCTATTTTTTTAATTTCAATATTTTTACATTCATCTTTTCCTATTGGAACAGACTTATGAATTATGTTTGGAATTTGATGAATTATTTGTTTTATTTCTTCATAAAGTTTTTTTGAAATAATCTCAATTTTAGCTATTTTTTTTGGAATACTTTTTGCCTTGCTTATTTCTTTTTTAGCGTCTTTTTTTTCTTTTTTTAATTCACTAATTTTTTTTGAAATCTTATTTCTTTCGCTTCTTAAGTTATCCTCTTCATATTTTAATTTTCTCCATTCAACATCCAGTTTTTTTACTTTATCAACTAATGGAAGTTTTTCATTTTGAAACTTCTTTTTTATGTTTTCTTTTACGAGTTTTGGATTTTCTCTAATTAATTTTATATCAATCATAAAATAAATAAAGAAATATTGTATTTAAATTTATTGAAACAAACTTTTAAAAACAATAATTGCCAAATTAATATATGGGTGTGATAGATAATTTTAGTGCAAGTTTTATTGAGATATATAACTCATTTATATCAACATTACCTTTTTTTGCTCAAAAATTTATCAACTTATTCTTAATTGTTTTATTAATTGTTATTTATTCTATTTTTATCTGGAAGTTCTATAGATTTATTGCAAAAAAAGATATAATTAAATTAAATCTTAATAAATATAATAAATCACAAAATCCCTTACTTACAAAAATATTTGCAGGAATTTTCTATTTTATAGAATATCTTTTAATTTTGCCATTTTTAATATTTTTTTGGTTTTCAATATTTACAATTTTTTTAATTTTTCTAACTGAAAATTTAGTAATTGAAAATCTTTTAGTTATTTCAGCAATAATAATTGCATCAATTAGAATGGTCTCTTATTATAATGAAGATTTATCTAAAGATTTAGCAAAACTATTACCTTTTACACTTCTTGCAATTTCAATAATTAACCCTAAATTTTTTGATATAAATAGAATATTTAATAATTTTACAGAAATTCCTGGATTTTTTAGTGAGATACTTATATATCTTGCTTTTATAATAATCTTAGAAATAATTTTAAGAATATTTGATTTTATTTTTTCATTATTTGGAATAGAAGATTCTCCGAATGTTAAAGAAGAGTAACTTATTTAGAAATAATAGGATAATTACAATTTTTTGAACTAAAGATTTATAAAGTTTGAAGGTATTTATTATACATGGAACAAAAAATATTTATTACTAAAGAAGAACTTAAAGATTTAAAGATGGAGATTGAAAGCATAAGATCAACTATAGAAATATTACAAAATAAGGATATGATGGAATCAATAAGAGAGAGTGAAGAAGCAAAGAGAAATGGTGTAAAACCTTGGAAGCTTCAACTTCATAAATAGATTTTATGAGATCCAATTGCTTCTACTATAATTAATTTATTCTGATCGTCTATTTCATATGTCATTCTAAGATCTGCAGAAAGCCAACAACTCCGTAAGCTTTTTAACTTTCCCTTCAATTTATGAGCTCCTAATTTTCCTCTTGGATTTTGTTTTAATTGCCCTAATTTCTTTTCTATTTTATAATTAACAAATTTATTATATCGTCTCTCTACTCCTTTTGTTCTTGTAGTTATTTCATACATCATCTAGAAGAATTTCTTTTAACTTAAAAACTTATTTATCAGAAACAAAGGAATAAGAACAATCCCAATAATTTCCATTTTTAATTAAATAATTGCATCCCTTTTTATCTGGATAAAAACACTTCTCTTCTATTTTATGATGCCCTACATTATCACATTTTGGAGAAGATTTATTATCTTCTTTTACGATTGTATCATCTAATGAACCATTCATAATTATATTATAATAAAGAAATATTTAAATATTTATATTCTAAAAATCAATTCTTCTCAACTCCTGGATGTTCATGTCCTTTTTTCATTCTCTCGATAAGCAGTTTTATATGTTTACTTTTTTCTCCCTTATATTTTTCCTTATCTATCTTTGCTTCTCCAATCATCTTTGAAATATATTCTCCACCTAAAAAATGAGGTGTTAAAACATAACTTGCTCCTTTTTTATATAAATCTAAAGCATCTTTAATTTGATGGGCCCTTACAATAATTATTGCATTTGAATTCACTTCTCTTATTGTTTCTATTAAAAGTTCATTAGTCTCAAAATCAGGAATTGTTGAGACTACCAGCTGTGTTTTGTCTAATGATAATTCTTCTAAAAGTCCTGTATCATAAGCATCTCCATAAAGACAAGGAATTCCAACTTTTGTTAAATCAGAAATAGTGTCTGGATTAAAATCAACAACTAAATAATTTTTCCTTATTCTTTTAAATGAATTTAAAATTCCAAAACCAATCCTATTATATCCAAAAAGAATAGCATCATATTCTTCTATTTTCTTTTTTTTGTTAATCACTCCTTTTTTTTCAAAGATGCCTAAATAATCAGAGATTAAAGGATATATTTTATTAGAGTAATTTATCATGTACGTTGAACCTGCAATAGTTATAAGTCCCACCATTGTAACAAGTGAGAGAATATTTTGGTCTAAATGCCCGACGCTTAATCCTAGAGCAATAAGAATTATTGAAAACTCGCTAATCTGTGCAACAGTTAATCCTGCCATAAAACTATTTCTCTTTGTATATCTTAAACTACCCATAAGAATCATCACAATTAAAGGGTTTCCTAACAATATAAATAATGAGAGAATAATTATTGGAACAATATTTTGACTTATGTCTCCTATTACCATCTGTGAGCCTATTATGATAAAAAACATAACTATAAAAAAATCTCTTAAAGGTTTTAACTTTGAACTTATTTCAGGACTATATGGAGATATGGATAATGCTACTCCTGCAAATAATGCTCCAATTTCAAGAGAAAAATTTAGATAGTGGTAAAGACTTGCGAGTGCAAGACACCAAGCTATTGAAAAAAGAAAAAGAAATTCCTGTGATTTTGCAATTCTTTTTGTAATTATTGGAATAAATAATGTAGACAATCCAAAAAAAATTAAGGTTACAATTATTCCCTTGAAAAAGGTTATTAATATATTTGATATTCCTCCATTTCCAGTTGCAACAGAAGATATAAACATAAGTGCAAATACTGCTATGATATCTTGGATAATAAGAAATCCTATAGATATTCTTCCATAAACAGAATTAATGTCTCCCTTATCAGCAAGAAGTTTTGTTATTATAATTGTACTACTAAATGTTAATGCTATTGCAATATATATTGAAACAATTGTTGAAAATCCAAGGGAGATTGATATTAAGAATCCTATAACTGACGTGAAAATTACCTGACCAACTCCTGTAATTAAAGCAACTTTTCCAACCTCCTTAATAATTTTAGGGTTTAGGTGCAGTCCAACTGTAAAAAGAAGCAAGGCAATTCCAATCTTTGAAAAAGTGCTAAACATATTATCTGTTCCTATTAAATCTAAGAATAAAGGTCCTACAACTATTCCTGTAAAAATATACCCTATAAGAAGAGGTTGTTTGAAAAGCCTCATAATTGCAGACACTGCAACAGCTATCACAATTATTAGACTTAATTTTATAAAAAGTTCTTCAACCATTTTCCCCTTTTATTATACTAAATAAAAAAGGTATAAAAAGGTTTTTAAACTATTTTTCAAATTTTAATGTATGTCAAAAGTAAGAATAAAGCTAAATAGCACAGATATTAGTATGCTTAATACTATTTGTAATATGATTGGAGATATTGCTAAAAAATCAGGAATAACTATTAGTGGGCCTGTTCCATTACCAACAAAAAAACTTAAAATAACTACAAGAAAATCTCCTTGTGGAGACGGGACAGCAACATTTGATAAATTTGAAATGAGAATTCATAAAAGACTTATTGATCTACCTGCAAATGAAAAAGCTCTTCATAGTATTATGAGACTTCAAATTCCAAAAAATGTTAATATTAAAATTGAAGTTAAGAACTAGATTATAATTTAATATTTGAATCTGGTGAATTTTTTGAGTGAACATCAAGTCTTCCGCTTTTCAAGCAATCCCAACAAACATGAACACTTCCGTCTTTTTCCTTTACAATCCCTGTGTTCTTGCATTTTGGACATTCATCCATAAATAAGCATATAATTTATAATATTTAAGTTTTAGTGTGATAGAGAATATTTTAAAAATACAAAATTCTTAAAAATCTCATGAAAAACAAAACAATAATCTTTATAATACTAATTTTAGTTTTAATTATAGGTATTGTAACAATGACAAACAATTCAATTAACACAAAAGTTCTTCTTAAAACAAATATGGGAGATATTACTATTGAATTATATTCAAAAGATATGCCAATAACAGCAGGAAACTTCCAGAATTTAGCAGAAAAAGGAACTTATAATGGAGTTATATTCCATAGAGTAATTGATAGTTTTATGATTCAAGGAGGGGACCCAACAGGAACAGGTATGGGGGATCCAAATATACCTAATATTAAAGATGAATTTACAAAAACAGAATTAGATCAAAATAATCGTGGAACAATATCTATGGCAAATGCAGGACCAAACACCGGATCAAGCCAGTTCTTTATTAATTTAGTTAATAATAATTTCTTAGATGGAAGACATCCAGTTTTTGGAAAAGTAACAGAAGGTATGGAAATTGTTGATAAAATTGCAAAAGTGGAAAAAGATGCAAATGATAAACCCTTACAGGAAGTTAAGATAATAAATGCAGAGATAATTTAGCCACTAACTCCGTCAAAAACTAATCTTTGTCCTAAAAATAAAGTGCAATAATCCTTAAAAATAGTTAGATTATCTTCAATTTATGGTTTTTGAAGTTATTAGACAACATTCTCCAGAAGATAACAAGTTAAATAATCTAAAAAAATTTGAAAAAGTTAAGAAACATTTAGATGGATTGGTTAAAGAGGATAAAGCAAAAAGGATATTTATAGGAGACCTTTCAGAGAGTACAAGGGAATTTGGTTACCATTATAGAGATTGTTCAGCAGTCATTTTTGCAGGAAAAAATTACGATTACGAAGAAAATTGGAATATTTCTATAACTACCTATTCTGATGTTGAAAATAGCGCAAATAAAGTTGCTATTGAATTAGAAAATGTTTTTGAAAATAATACTCCTTCCACTAAGCCTTAATTCTCATTAGATGTAAGCTATACTAATTTGTGTAAAACCTTTTTAACACTATGTGGATAAAAAGAAAACTATTCGGCTACATTAAGTGTTGTTGGACTATGTTTCTAGACCCACAAACTTTATAAAATAAACTTTACAAATATTAAAATGGAAAAAGACATTGGAAAAATAAACAAAAACGATACAACTGATATTATCTTTAGAATTGATGATTTTGGAGGAAGAACAGGACTTACAATAAGAGAGTTTGTAACAAGCGAGAGATATACTGGTTTTACAAAATCAGGTGTAAGAATTTTAGCAGCTGACTTTCCAAAATTTAAGGAAATGATAAATTCTGTAAAAGAAGAAGACTTAAAAGAACCTGAACAATCATCTGAAGAAAAACCAGAAGAATCTAAGGAAAAGCTTCCTGATTATTAATTTTAAAAAACCTAATTTTCATACCAGGCAAATTTAGCCTTATTTAACTCATTTATAATTTTTCCAAGATATTTATTTATTTTCTTATTTTTAATTCTTTTATTAGTATATACTTCTATTTTACCACCTTTCCATGGAAATTTTATCTCAATTTTCTTTCCAAACATTAATTCAATTATTGCTAAACCATACCAACTATATTCATCACCTGTTTTTTCATGCAGAAAATATTTAATATTTTTACAAGCTTTTTTTATGGTTTTTTCTAAATTAATATGAACACTATTATTCTTTGAGTTAAATTCAAGATAAGCTTCATTTAACTCTTTAACACTAGGTTGCATATATCTTATTGGAAATACTCCTAAGTTTGTTTGGAACATCTCAACCATTTTATCTCTTAAACAATATATTGTATAAATGAATATATTAATATTTCGGCATCATAGAATTATGTCCAAATTGAATAACTAAATCTATTTTTATATTTTCCAATCCTGTGGGTAAATCGCATGCACCAAAGCAAGATTCTAACCAAATTAGAAATTCAGCATTTGTTTTCTCTTCTAAATAATCAACAACTGCAGTTGCATAAGGTTTTAATCCATCTGGAAACTGTAATAAAACCAGTTTTGCTTTTTCTTTTTTAATTAAAGATATAACTCTATTTAACTCTAAATCATACTTCTTTTCTAAATCTTGTATTGTTTTTTGCATAAAATTATTAAAAAGAATTAGCTTTTATATCTTATCTTTTAGCTATACTACAATAGAAATATCTGAATCACCAACTATTTTTAATCCAGCTATATAACCATCTAAATTAAGTTTTCTTCTGCTTATTTTTAAATCACCTTGAAAACGATCTATTATTAATTCTTCATCATTAATATCTAAAACATTTTTCCCATTATTTAAGCTTATTTTTCCAGAAGTTGTATAATCTAATTTTTTAATAAAAGCCATATTTCTAATTTCTAAAGAACTATAACTAAAATTCTCATCAAAATAAATTTTAGTATTTTTTCCAGATTTTGAAGTTACAGGGATACCATTAATTATTGTATTATTTACCTTACCATTAAACTTGAATATATTTTCATTATTAAAATAAATTTTTCCTTCATAGTTCTCTAGAATAATATAATTATTAAAATCAGATAAATCAAATTTTTGATTGCCCACATAAAGAAAGGAATTTGAATTGCCTTTAATCTTTATAGAATTAAATTCATCATCTAATTCTAATTGAGGTATTGTTAAATCAGCATTAATTTTTATTTTATTGATACTAATATTTTCAACGATTGTTCCTCCAGTAAAAGAAAAATTTCCAACAAATGACGTATAAATAAGCAATATTAAAATTCCAAAAAAGCTTGCGAATACTAATAATTTCATTTTTGTCTTGTGTTTATCAAAACCTATTGAATCCTCTTTAGTATATTCTTCCATTATATCGACACCGCCCTCCTTTTACTATCCATTTTCTTTTCTAGAAAATTAACAAATTTTCTAGGATTATTAACATTCCTTACTATATTAACTTCTGCAAAGAGAGAAACATAAATATTACCATAACCCATGATTCTTTGCCAAAGATTTTGATCTATTCTAACATCACTAATTGATGTTAATTCAATATTTTTAACTTTCTTACTGAAAATTCCGCTAGTATGAACTACAAAATTATTGTTAATCTCATATAAATTTAAGAATCTATGAATTTCTGTTGATTTTATTGCAAAGATAATAAATATTATTCCTAATATAAGGGCAATATTATTTAAGGCTAATCCATTATATTTTATATATCCAATAATAAAAATTAAAATAAAAACCATAAGGTAAATAGGAAAGTACATTTTTCTTGAATTTCTAACATGCAAAAATTCAGTATTTTTCTTCTCTTCTTTATTCAACATTTCAAGTATAAAAAAGAAGTATTTTAATATTATAAACATTATGATATAATTATGCAAACAAAATTTCAGGAAAGAGTTTATAAAATTATTAAAAAAATTCCAAAGGGAAAAGTTACAACATATAGCATAATTGCAAAAAAACTAAAAACTTCTCCAAGAGCTGTAGGCAAGGCATTAAATGCAAATAAAAATCTAATAAAAATCCCTTGTCACAGAGTTGTAATGTCCGATATGAAATTAGGAGGATACAAATTAGGAGTAAAAAAGAAGATAGAATTATTAAAAAAAGAAGGTGTTCAAATTATTGATAATAAAATTGTCTTATAAATTTCTTTTATTATGATAATTAGTTAATAATCTTAATATTGATGTTAATTTACTATCAACTTGTTTCTTTTCAGGTTCTATAAAGATAAAATTATGTTTTAAATTCCCTTCTAATATTTCTTCATATCTTCTAATAGTTTCTTTTTTTCCTTGAACTATCTCTCCAGAAAATTCCAATGAGTTTTTAATTGCAAAAGCCTCCTTATCTTCCATCTCTATATATAAAAAATATTTCCTTCTTGCTCTTCCATTTCCATATTTTGATACCTCAACTTTAATGGGTTTATTATTCATCCAAAATATTAATTTTTTATATTTAAAAAGAAATCTATTCTTATGAATATATGTATTTTACAAATAAATAACTAATCCCAGAACTTATTACTCCGAATAAAATTCCTTTGATAATCTTATATTTTTCTTCTTTTATGTAAAATAATGATAATATTAATCCAATATAAACTAAAATTGAAAAAATTAAAAATTTAAATTCATTATAATATAAGTTTGTAAAAACTAAAATGATAAATCCTAATCCCGAATATAAATTATATTTAAGAATTATCATAAATAATAAGAAAATAATTCCTGCAATAAGAAACTGATAAAAATAAAATGGTTTTTGAATTAATGAAACTCTTACAAGAACTAAAATAAAAAAAGGAATACTTCCGAGTGCAATAATATCTCTTGCAGTTTCTCTAATCCACTCTTTTTTCATAATTAAATTAAGTTAGAATTGTTTTTAAGGTTTTTCAGATGGAATTTTTTTAATTTCTCCTGTTAAAATAAATTCATTTAAGCCATCTAGATTAAACATTTCTTCAAAGGGAATATTTTTATTAGAAGTTACTTTTAGATTAAATCCTAATCTTTGGAAAGGATATTGATAAATCTCTAATCTTTTTTCATGATCTGAAAACATATTATATCCAGTTAATTTAATCTTGCCAGGATAATCCCGACTCAATCCCTCTTGATCTCTTAAATAAACAGATACCATTCCCATATCATAAAAATTTAATATCTCTCTAACTTTCCCCCTATCTTTCGGAGCAACCTCCTCTTTAAATCTAAATTTTGCTTTAAGAACTGTTGAATATTCTTCTTTTCCATCAGAGGATATTCTAGTTTCTACATTATGTCTTGCTGTATGCATCTTATTTTCCAAGAACTATTCTCTATAAGTCAATCACTTCTTTTCTGTAATTTCAGTACACATTCCTGCAGCAACTGTTATTCCTGCATCCCTTATTGAAAATCTTGACATTGCTGGATTATCTTTTTGAGTTTCAATTGCTAAATTTCCTTGTGGCTTAATTTTTACTCTTGCAGCATCACCATTTTTTAGAAAATCAGGCTTTTCTTTTATTACTTCACCAGTACCAGGGTTAATTTGAGCAATTAACTCAGTAAATTGACAAGGAACTTGACCTGTATGAACATGAAATACTGGAGTATATCCTTTAGCAAGAACACTTGGATGATTAATAACAGTAATTGTTGCAATAAATTCTTTTGCAATTGGAATTGGATTTTTCGCATCACAAATAACATCTCCTCTTGCAATATCTTTTTTTCCTACTCCTCTTACATTTATACCAACATTATCTCCTGCAACTGCTTCTTGTAATTGTTCATGGTGAGCTTCAATTGTTTTCACTTCTCCTTCAATTCCTTCACCTGTTCTTCCAGGTAGAACTTTAACTTTTTGGCCAATTTTCATTACACCTGTAACTATCTTTCCAACAGGAACTGTTCCAATACCAGTAATCTCATAAGCATCTTGAACAGGCATTCTCATAGGTAAATTAGTAGGTAATTCTGGAACAGGAAATTTATCAAATTGTTCTAAAATTGTTGGTCCTTTATACCAAGCCATCTTATCTGATTTATTAACAATATTATCTCCTTGTAAACCTGAAACTGCAAGAAATTGAGTTGTTTCTGGATTAATTCCTACACCTTTTAATTCTTTTGAAACATCTTCTTTAACCTTATTAAATTTATCCTCACTATATTCTAATTCATCCATCTTATTTATTGCAACAGAAATATTTTTGATACCCGCTGTTCTAAGTAACCATAAATGTTCTTTTGTTTGTGGTTGAACTCCTGATTTACCTGCAATAACTAAAAAAGCAGAATCTGCTTGTGAAGCGCCTGTTATCATGTTTTTAACAAAATCTCTGTGTCCTGGAGCATCAATAATTGTTATTTGGAATTTTTGCGTCATAATTTTCTTGTAAGCTAAATCAATTGTTACTCCTCTTTCTCTTTCTTCTTTAATATGGTCCATAACATATGCAAATTCAAAACCAACTTTACCATGTTTTTGAGCTTCTTCTTTTAATTTTTTCATTTCTTGTTCTGAAACTGCACCACTATCAAACATTGTTCGTCCAACTATAGTTGATTTTCCTGCATCAACATGCCCAACGAACACTACATTCATATTTTGTTTTTCTTTAGCCATCTTAAATTCATAAAAGAATTTTGAATATTAATTTAAAAAAATTTATGTTTATAAATCTTTTCCTTATTGATTTTCATCTAATCCTTTCCTATCTCTTATCTTTTTAATAATATCTGCTTGTATACTCATTGGAACTTTTTCAAATTGCTGATCGAGTAACGACGATGTACCTCTTCCTTCTGTTGCTGATCTTAAATCACTACTCCATCCAATCATCTCTGCAACAGGAAGTTTAGCTTTAACTTCAGCATTAGTTCCTTCCTGATTAACATCAATCATCTGGCCTCTTTTACTTCCAATTAATTTTGTTACTGCACCTAAAAATTTATCTGGCATTTCAATTACATGAACTTGTAAAGGTTCTAAAAGTGTTGGACTTGCCTTTTTCATTGATTCTCTAATACCTTCTCTTACAGCAGGATAAACTTGTGCAGGACCACGATGTATAGCATCCTCGTGAAGTTTAATATCCATTAATGAAATTTTCATTTTCATGCAAGGTTCTCGAGCGAGAGGTCCTTGATTTATCACCATTTCATATGCGTCTAGTACCATTTCTATTACCTCACCAATATGAACTTCTCCTCTTGTTTCATCTAGAAAAATATTTCCTTTGTAAATATTTCTAACATTTCTAATTGTATCTCCACTCCATCCTAATGAAGAGAGTATTTCTGCAAGTTCTTTACTGCTTTTTTTCTTTATTCTTCCTTCAGGCAACTCTCCACTTTGGATGGCTTCGTAAATATTTTCTTCTAATGGTTCAACTTTTATAAAAAAACTATTATGTTTATTTGGACTTCGTCCCTCAGATACAATTGATTCTTTATTTACTGTTTCACGATATACAATAATTGGGGGAGAAGTTTTAACATTTAATCCTTTTTCTGTTTTAATTCTGTTTTCAATAATTTCTAAATGTAATTCTCCCATGCCTGACATTAAACTTTCTCCTGTTTGTTCATTAATTTCCATTCTAATTGATGGATCTTCTTTTGCAACTTGTTTTAATACCTCAACTAATTTTGGTAAATCGGCTGCTTTAGTTGCTTCAATTGATTTTGTAACAACAGGTTCAAATAAATGTTTTATAGCTTCAAAAGGCTCCATTAAATTTTTACTAACTGTTTCTCCTGTAAAAACATTTTTTAATCCAACAACTCCAATAATATTTCCAGCAGTTACTTCATCAACAATAAGTCTTTGTGCTCCCTTATAGACTGATACTTGCTGAATTCTTGTATCTCTTTTTGCAAGATTCATATAAACTTCATCACCTTGTTTTATTGTTCCTGAAAATAATCTTCCTGCAGCAACTTCTCCTGCATGTTTATCGACGACAATTTTTATTGGAACAAAAGCTATTTCTCCTTTTGAATCACAATTAACTAAACTCTTTCCAATAGTTGATTCAATTTCTCCATGCCATATTTTAGGAATTCTATATTTTTGTGCATCTACTGGATTGGGATGATGTTTTATTGACATATTTAAAACAACTTCATGTAATGGAGCTTTTTTTGCAAGTTCTTTATGATTATCATTTTCATAAGCATCAATTACATCTTTGAAAGATATTCCTTTTTCTTTCATATAAGGAAAACTTAAAGCCCAATTATGAAATGCAGAACCAAA
>CAZSNJ010000006.1:0-28302 GCA_964608525.1 Candidatus Woesearchaeota archaeon
ATTGTAAAATTTTGTTCTGTAGCATTATATGGAAGTATACTTTTATCTTTTGGATCTGCAGTTGTTCTAGAATGAGAAACAGCAGTTTCATCAGGACCTGAATTAATACAAAAATTAACTTCGTATTCATCTATATTAAAGTTCCCGTGATAATCTTGACATCTTATATACATATTCATATTTCCATATCTTTCTTTAATATCTCCTGAAATATCATTAGCATCTAAACTATCTATACTTGGCATAAATATTCCAAAAGTATGATTTAGTGTGAATGCGTTTTGCTCTAGAGGATAATTAATCATATTTTCAAAATTAGGACTTGTTCTATCTGGATTCCATTTACATTGGGCAAATTCATCTGTTTTTACTGTGAATAAAACATTTGTCCATTCGGGTATACATTTCCCTTCATTTGTTCTTATTTGAGCGCTTTTACTATCCCTTATATTAAGATTGTATCCTTCTTCAACTTCTACATGCGTAATTACAGGAGGATTAGGTTCATATTCAATACTTTCACAAATAGGATTTTCTGTATTTTCATTTAATATTTGACAAGCTTGTCCTAAACTTTCACAACGATATTTCGTGCAGGGTTTTAATTTATCATCATTGCATTTATTGCAATTATCTCCTCCAACTGGAGCTTCCCAAGGCATGCAGGTGAATTCAATTCCTACTTCTCTCATCTTTCCCCAGCCAGTTATTAGTTTCCATATTACAACTAGTGCTACAGCAATTATTGCTGCTACAACTGCATATGCAAATACTGCTAACATAGGACTTCCAGCAGCTGTTGCTCCAGTAGCTGCTGCATAACCTCCTGCAGCTGCTCCTGCTACTCCTCCAGCAACTGTTGCAGCAAGTGCAGCATCTCCTTGTAAATCAAACCAATCTATTGCAAAACTAGCTACAGTTAATCCTATTGCTGCACCGGATAGAGCTCCTGTAAATGCTCCTAGAGTTGCTGTCCCAGCTGGACCCAAACTTAACAACTCAGCAAGTTTTGCAGCAGCAAGCGTAGTAGTTGTTGAAGTAGAAATAAAAGCCCAACTTGCTACCGCAACCATCATTCCTGTTGCTCCAATAATTGCTCCTGCTTGTTGTGCTGCTTTTTTTAATTTTTCTTCTTCACTCCAACCAGTAACATCTGTTCCAAATAAAATAGATAAAAATGCATCAATATCTGGGGGTTTTACAAATTGACCTTCTACAGGTTCTGAATAACTTTTATAAGTTTCCCAGGGAATTATATTTGGAGCATCTTGTGTTCCATCCCCATCTCTTTTTATATCACTGCTATCTGTTCCATTGCCAATATAATTAACATAACTTCCGCAATCTCCTGCTGAAATACAAAGTTCATTCATTTTTTCTGCAAATTCCTGATTATAACAATTGCAATTTTTTTTACATCCCCAACTTCCTGTAAAACTTTTTATTTCTATGACAGTGCATTTTTGATTTGCAATTGTACAGGGAACATTTGAAATACTAGAACTATCTGATAAATCAAATCCTTTTGGATATCTAGGAACGCATAAATCAAATTTAAAATACTCATCAATATCAATATTTTTAATCATGCAATGAGTATTATTATTACATTCATCAGGCATTGTATCTTTATCACTATTATAATTAATGCAAAGTGATGCTTCATTCATCACACAAGATGCAATTGAAAAACTTTCAGAACTTGAATTATCTTCTATTACTGATTGAGTACAAAGTTCTGATCTGTAATCAGCACAAGGATCAACTTTTATTTCACCATCAATACATTCTCTTTTCCAATGACGACTTCCAACAGTATCACTTGCAAAACTACCCCTTACAAGAGTCTTATTTAAATAAGTACAATTAGAGTAAGTATTATCAAGATAAGTACAATTAGAGTAAGTATTATTAAAGTAAGTAAGATTAAAATAAGTATTATTAGAATAAGTACCATTAAAATAAGTATTATTAACATAAATACCATTATCAAAAGGACTTGTTCTATTTCCTATACTTCCATCATAAACACACCAACTCTCTCCATTTTTTCTTTCAATTCCATTTTCATCAATACAATTTTTATTTTTACAAATAAAATCTCCATCTACTACTTTTTTCCCTCCAGATTCAGAAGATGGCGAACATCTACTTCCTAAAAAAAAGTCACAATTTCCACAAGTCTCAGAATCAATATTCCCTGAATCAGCACCACAACTTTCACTCTTCTTTAAAATTTCTCCATTATTCCAACTTGTATCTCTATTCGAAGAATAAATATTTTCTTTATTTCCACAAGAATCAAACCAGTAGATTTCATCTTTTTGTTCAATACACCCTATTGAATCTTGTTTTTCACAATCTGTGTCTAATGATGGATTAGAACATAAAAGTTCTTTGTAAAAATTTCCACTTCTTGAAGAACAATCTGATTCTGTTTGAATACTACATCTTCCTTGTAAAACACAAGCACCTTCAATTTGTGTTTGAGAAAGAGCTAGACATTCAATTTCAGAATTAATATCTCTAAAATCAATTCCAGAACTTTGAAATGCAGAAAGTCTTTCACAAGCTTTTTCTGTTGTGAATTTAACACTGCTTCCAATAACACAGCAACCATTTTTACATTCTTGCTGATTGCAATTTTTATCATCACTCCATTCTCCTCCATCTCCTTCACATTTTCCTTTAGGAGAATTTGTTGTACATAAACCTTCATTAGAGTCAACACAACATCCGGGTTCACATCCAAGAACTTTATCACATTTTGTAGGTAAGGGATTATCACAACTTGTTGTATCAACTGAAGTAACATCCTGACATATAGCTCCATCATTTGTTACAGGACAGCAATTCCATCCCACATCATTACCATTAGCAGAAACAACTCCTATTTGTTTTATTGATAAAACTTTAGAGAGTATATTTATTCCAAGATTAATCAGATTCTTTTTTGGTTTAGGAGAATCTTGAATAATATTATTTTGAGCAATTAGATAACTAAAAGCAATTGTCATATTAATCAATATAAAAATCTGAAATACTGCAATTAATATAATATTTATTTTTTTCATTTTATATTCCTGGTGGCATTACACAGCTTCTAACAGCAAATCTAAACCTTTCTTTACTATCTCTATGTTCTATAGTATAAATTATTGTAGAGTCTCCTGTTGTAAATTTATCTATATCAAATTGAGGGTAAAATAACATATAACCTAAAGTTTCAAAATGACAGTATTCTGCTTCCTGGCTAATAATTTCCTGAACAACAAGTGCTAAATCATAAAACCTAGTTGGAATTAAAACCTTGAAGTCTTCTTTAATTGAAGTTTCACCTGCTTTTGTTAAAATCATCTTATTATCCAGTTCAATTGACACTTTCTTTGGCATTAAAGCAACATCAAATCCATTATATTTTGCATCAACATTATATCCCTCTTTATCTAGACTTAAACTTAAACCATCAAGGCAATTCTTAACCTCATCTGAAATATATTCTTCTAATTCATCTGTTAAATGTTTAATTAATACTGGCTCTTGATTTATACATGGAACATAATAACTTTGAGTATAACATAAATATGAAATATCTATTGTTTCTTTCTCATCTTCAAATTTAAAGGGTTTATTTAGGGAGTGAGTTATATATCCGCCTTGTATTGAAATCTTTTCAATACCTTCCTTAACTTTATCTTCAATACAAGATTCTAAAAAAGGATTAGGATTTGTTTCTGGTTTTTTCCCTATTTCTGGAGCGATTCCACTTCTAAAAATTAAAGTTAGGGCAATAGCGCTGATAATTATAATTCCAACAATTATAAAAATACTTATCTGCCCTCTTTTCATATAAGGATTAATATTTAGTAACTTATAAACTTTTTTTATTAATTAAAATATCTGCTAATATTTTTAGTATTATCTTTAAAATGGGAAATAAACTTTTCTTCTAAACTAAATATTTTTATGATAATTTCTCCATTTTCTTTTTCTTGATATTCTAAAGTTACTTTATAGCTTGGACAATTTAATGTAATATGAGCTTTTGGACACAATTCTATATGAGAATATTCCGATTTTTTATCTAAACTTCTTACATCAGAAATAAATTTTCTTGGAGAAAATGTCTTTTCTATTATTCCGTTATATATTTCTACCGCCATTTTTCAATCTTCATTTTCAACTCTTGGAGCTAAAATAAAATTAATTTCCATTTGACCTGTTTTAATATCCATTTTTAAAGGATGTTCATTTGCAAAATGTAAGGTTGTTTTATCATTTAGTTTTGATGCCTTCATAAATTTTTGTAAATATTCTAAACTATATCTTGCTTTACAATTTTCTGCTTCTATTTTTGCTTCATCACTAGAGAATTCAGATCTTGCGGAA
The DNA here is from genome assembly GCA_964608525.1 of Candidatus Woesearchaeota archaeon. Taxonomy (GTDB): domain Archaea; phylum Nanobdellota; class Nanobdellia; order Pacearchaeales; family GW2011-AR1; genus NP1466. The sequence goes on from CAZSNJ010000006.1 coordinate 4,390, forward strand.
TTTAATTCTTTTGCTTCAATTATAAATTTTCCATCATTAATTATGAATGAACAAGCATCAGCAACAATTGAACAATCTTCAATTGAAGAGATTAAATCAATTGAATTTATTTCAACAACTGAGCTAAATTCCATATTTCCAACTTTAGAATTAAAGTCTATTTCTTCACCTTCTATTTCAATAAGGTTTAAGGTAAAATTTCTTTTTATTCTGTCTTGAATATTAATTTCCAATAAGTTTTCTTTTTTCTCTAAAATTAAAGAGCTTCCGAGACCACATCTTTTTAAAATCTTTTTTAAATCATCTAAATTAATTCCAAGTGTTTCTTTTTCTGCTTCAAATTGCGAAAAGGCACTTTTTGGAAGTTTAAAACCAATCATTGCAACATTTGCAGGATCTATTGCACTTATGCTCATTCCAAATTCATTTACCTTAATTCTTACTTCTGTTACAAGGTCAGAAATAATATCAACAGCTTTGGATAATAACATTGGATTTTCTAATTTTATTAACATCTGTATGAAAAAATTTATTTGTTTTTAAGTATTATTGTTTTAAAAGATAAACTAATTATTTAAATCTTCCTTAGAATCTTAGTTAAATATTTTTTAAATTTTAACTGATCAGAAATACCATTAAATGTTTCGATTGCAATAACTTTTCCAAAAATAAATTTAGGAAGGGTTTTTAGATAGTCAAATTCTTTTAAACTTCTAACAGTATGCAAATCTTTTTTCCAAGATTTGGAATAACCATTAATATGGTTACATTTGAAATATTTATGAATATTTTCTTTTTTTGTTACATATTCAAAATCATGTGTCCATCTTGCAAGAGATGCTTTGAAATGAGATAAATCAATACAAAAACCACCAATTTTTTCTACTTTTGAATTTTTAAAAACTTTATTATCATAATTCATTTCTAAGAATAATTTTTTGTGCAAACCTTTCCATTCTTTAAGATTATTAAAACTTGATTCATGGATAGTTAAATACTTTGATTTAAAATTTTTAACAAGAAATTCTAGTTCCCATTTATCCATGTCATTTCTAATATGAACCAAAGGTATTTCTTTTATATGTGAATCGAGTAATGCTTCATAAATTTTTTTTCTTTGCGCTTTACTAAAAATTTCTAAAAATAAAGCAATTCTTTTAATTTTTAATTTTTCTATGTCTTTTAATTTACTTTTCCAATCTTTTTCATGTCTCCCAGTAATACTAATTAATATCTCTCTTTTTACCATATAATTTTATAAATTTAATAATATAAAAATCTATTCACAACAAACAATTTAAACTCATAGCCTCTTTTCTTAAAATGGAAAATAAAGAAAAAGGTATTAAGGAGCAAAGAATTAGAAAAATAACTCATTTATATTACTCAAGAAAAGATGTTCAAAAAACAATATATGAATTTTCAAAATGTCGTGAGGTTACTCCAAGATATTTTGAAGGTTTTGGAAAACGTCCAGATTCCTTAGAATATCCTAATGATGTTTTTGAATTAGTAAAAAAAGGAGCAACTTCGCTTCATTGTTCAGAAGAAATTTGGAGCGATCCTTTAAGATTATCAACAGATTTAAATGAAAAACAATTAAATGAATTAAGAACTGGTTGGGATTTATTAATTGACATTGATAGTAAATATATTGACTATAGTAAAATTTCTGCAGAAGTTATAATTAATATGTTAAAGTTTCATGGAATTAAAAATGTAGGGATAAAGTTTAGTGTATCTGCAGATACTCCAGTTTTAGTAAAGAAAAAAGAGGATATCTCCCTAATGCAAATTTCAGAGGCAATTGATTTATTAAAAAAAGGAGAGAGATTAGAAGTTTTATCCCTTGACAAAAAAAGAAAACTTAAATTCTCTAAAATCTATGATTTTTTAGAACATAAAGATACTTTATATGATATAAAACACTCTCAAAGCACACTTCCTGTTAAAGCGACAGGCCATCATTCAGTATTTGTATGGGATAAAGGAAGCATTATTCAAAAAAAGGTAACTGAATTAAAAAAAGGAGATTTTTTGATTTCATTTAATTCTAAAGCTAATTATTTTGCATCAAAAAATATTGAAGTTATAAATAAATTTAAATTTAATAAAAAATCAATCAAGAAAAAAATAAAAGTAACCAAAGATCTAATGAGGTTAATTGGATACTTTTTAGCAGAAGGTCATGTAACAAATATAATCAATCAAACAGGATTTACTTTTAATAAAAATGAGACAGAATATATAGAAGATGTTAAAAATCTTTTATCAAGGATAACTAAAAGAAAAATATCAATAAGACACCCAAATCCAAATTCAACACAAATTTTAATTCATTCAAAAGAATGGGCAACTTTCTTTGATAATTATTGTGGAAAGAAAAAAGATAAACATGTTCCTTTATTCGCATTTAAGTCATCAAGGGAATTATTCTTAGAATTATTAAAAGGATATATTAGGGGAGATGGATATAAGATTGGAGAATATGGAATTGTAGTAAAATCAGTTTCTAAGAAATTAATTACTGAAATGATATGGCTTTGCAAATTGAATAATATTTCTTGTAATCTATCTTGGGAAAAAAATAAACCTCATAAATTACCTCAAGGAAATTTTTTCAAAGGAAGTTTAGTTTATATGTTAAGAATTCCAAAATCAGAATTAGAAAATTTAGAATTTCATAGAAAAAGGAATAAATTCTCTCCTTATGCAGGAGATAAAATTTTTCCAGTAGATGGTTTAAGAGAAGTGTATAAAAAAATTAAACCGAAAATGTTCAATCATCATAGAGCAGAACAAATGACTTTAAATAAGAAAGAAGCAAATTTAAAGAGAATAAGAAAAGTTTTAGATTGGTTTTATAATTTTAAAGAGATCATTCCAGACAAGAATTCTAAGGAGATTCTAACTAATTATGAAAAATTATTTAATTCAGATATTTCTACAGTAAAAATAAGAGAGATAATTAAAAAAGAAAAAGCAAAAGTATATGATGTATCTGTTGAAAAAACAGAATCGTTTTTCGGAAATCATTACCCTGTTTTATTACATAATTCAGGATCTAAAGGATTTCATATAATTGTTCCATGGAAGTCTTTTCCTAAAGAAGTTAATGAAATAAAAACGTCAAGCATGTTTCCAGAATGGCCAAGAATTATAGTAAAATATATCATAAAACAAACAGAAAAAAAATTAGTTGAAAAGATTACTGAACTCTCTAAACCAAATAAATATATAAGAGATTTTCAAGCATCAAAAGAAGTAATGCCAGATATTATTTTAGTTTCTCCAAGACATTTATTTCGAGCTCCTTATTCTGTAGATTTTAATGAGCCTGTGTGTATTAAAAAAGGAAAAAAAACAGAAATAGTAAAAATAGGAGAATTTGCAGACCAATTTTTTAGACTTAAAAAAGATTTACAGATAGAAGAGATATCTGATTTAGGTTATGAAGCAGTATCTTTTAGTATTAAAAAAAACAAAACACAATTCAGCAAGATAACAAAAGTTATTCGCCATAAGATTGATGAAGAAATGTTTAATATAAAATTAAAATCTGGAAGAGAAGTAAAAGTAACTTCAGGTCATTCTCTCTTTGTTCTTAGGGATGGAAAAATTAAGACAATCAAAGGAGATAAAGTAATAGAAGGAGATTATCTTGTTGCATTAAGAAAAATAAATTTTAATGAAGATTTGGATAAAATAATCCTTGCAGATGAATTGATTGAAATTCTAAAAGAAGAAAAGAAAAATATTTTTTTATATGGTTTTAACAATTCTATATTTGATGAAGTCTATAGACTCAATATTCCTAAAAGAAAATTTGAGCAAAGATATAGTTGGAAAGTTTATAATATTCTTCCTCTAGATGTTTACAAACTTCTTATACAGAAAAAACCTTCTCTTAAGAATCATTTTAAAAAATCAAAGATAAAGTATTCTAAACATGGGGGTGAGACTAGGGGATTGCCAAACTGCTTGAAAATAGATAAATATTTAATGAGACTTTTAGGTTATTATATCTCTGAGGGGCATTGCGATATTTTAAGAAATAGAGTTGCTTTTTCTTTTGGAGCTCATGAAAAAGATTTAATTAATGATTGCAAAAAAATTTTAAGGAATTTAAATATGAATCCTAAAACAGAAAAGCCTCACGACACAGCTACTCAGATAGTAGTTAATTCCACTATATTAAAACTAATTTTAAGTTCATTACTTAAATGCGGAAAAAATGCAAGAGAGAAAAGAGTTCCTTTTATTCTTTGGAATATTCAAGAAAAATTAAAAATAGAATTTTTAAATAGCTACATAAAAGGAGACGGACATCTTGAAAAAAAATGGGCAAAGATTATAGTTTCTACTGCAAGCAAAAGATTACAGGAAGACCTTTGTTTTTTATTGAGTTCATTAAAGATAGGATATTCTCTCAATAAAAGAAAGCCAACAAAATGGAATAAATCAAATAAAGATCAATATATAGTTATAGTGCAAGGTAAAAAAGATGTTGAAAAGTTAGGTTTTATTTCAAAATCGAAGAAGACAAAAGAATCTTTAATAAACAAGTTTCCTATAAAAGAATTAGGTCTTGAAAGATCAATCTTTAATTCTAGATGGAAAAATCAATATCTTTATAAAAAAATTATTGAAAGAAATAAAAACTTTATAGAAAAATTAAATCCTTCAAAAAATATATTAAATCTAATCAGTGGTGATGCATCCTTTCTTAAGGTAAAGGAAATTAAGAAGGTCAATCCTAAACGCAAATATGTTTATGATATTTCTGTTGAAAATGATGAGAATTTTGTAGGAGGAAATTGTATTTTGTTGCATAATTCACTTCATGAAAAAACAGCTTTAGCAAGTGTAGTAATAACTCCTGAAAAGATAAAAGACTTTCAATTAAAAGATGCAGATCCTATGAAAGTAAAAATTAAAGATTTTATGCCAAATGCAAAAGAAGGAGAAGCTTCAGAACTTTTAATGCAGGCACTCGATTGGTATAAGGAAAATAATAGTGAGAAAAAAGAAAAAAAGGAATTTCTTTACAAACCAATTAAATTAAGTAATCTATCTGACAAAAACTTTCCTCCATGTATTCAAAATATATTAAAAGGAGTTAGTGACGGGAAAAAAAGAGCAGTGTTTGTTTTAATAAATTTATTTAGATCTATTGGAATGGATAAGGATGAATTAGAAAAAAGAATAGATGATTGGAATAAAAAAAATGAGATTCCTTTAAAACAGGGATATATAAAATCTCAATTATCTTGGAGTTATAAAAAAAATCCAATAATGCCTCCAAATTGCAAGGAATTTTATCAGGGAGTTGGTGTTTGCAATCCAGATGATTTTTGCAAATTAATAAAAAATCCAGTTAATTATGTAATTCGTAAGAATTTATTATCCAATAAAAAATCTAACAAAGATAATTTTAAAAACAACAATTAGTTATAAGTATTATGAAAAAGAAGGTGCTTTTATTTAGTATTTTAATTATCTTTCTAATTTCTTTTACAATTGCAGATAATCATGAAGAATGTGATGAAAATTGTAAGGTTGATAAAGCACAAGATTGTCTTAAAGAAAAAGTAGAAGATAGCTGTTCTAGTCTTTCCCTAGAAGAAAGAATTTTTTCATTACTTGCAATAGGAGATTGTAAGAGTGAAGTTCAATCTGATTCAAGGGATGATGAATGTTGGCCAAGTTCTAATTGTAATTTAAAATCAACTTCTCAGGCAGTTTTAGCATTAGATAATGCAGGAGGTTCAATTAATGATGCAATAGAATGGATTATTTCTCAAAACACAACTCCAACAGATCTTGATTGGCTTTTACAAATTGAAAGTTCAGAAAAAACAACCTGTACAATTTCTTATGAAGGTTCATCATATTCAGTAGAAGTTGGAGATGATAAAAAAGTAAATTCTGGAGCTGGAAATTGTTTAACGTCATCTGATGGACGTTATTGGTTAAAAGTTGACTCATCTTGTTATGATAATGAGTTTGAGATATCATGTGATAAATCATTTCTTACTTCATTATTATTTAAAAAAACAACCTCTTCAACTATTCATGTTACAGAAAAAACAAGTTCAGCAGCAGCACAAGGCACAACAACTGAAAAAGTTGATTCCTTATGTTTTGAACAAGATGGATCTTGTAGTTATGAGGGAAGTTTATGGTCTGCATTAGTTTTAGATTCTTTAGATTATGATATTTCTCATTTTATGCCTTATTTAATTACAATGGCAGATGAAGAATTAAATACAAAATATCTTCCAGAGGCTTTTTTATATTATTTAACAGGTTATCCTGAATATCGTAATGATTTATTATTAAAACAAAAATCTAGTAAATGGTGGATGGAATCAGGAGATAAATTTTATGATACTGCTCTAGCATTATATCCTTTTCAATATGAAGAAGCTCAAGAAAAAACAAATACTATTAATTGGTTATTGGATGCTCAAGATTCAAATGGATGTTGGGATAATGGAAATGTTAAAAGTACATCATTTATTTTACATTCTATTTGGGCAAAGGGACCTTTAAGAGTTTCTGGAGGAGGATCTGATGTTGATTGTGAAGATGCAGGATATAATTGTATGTCTGGAGGAGATTGTAAAGGTCAAATTCTTGATGGATATTCTTGTTCAGCACTCTTTAAGTGTTGTGATAAACCAAAATCTACAGAAAGTTGTAATGAACAAGGAGGAGAAATTTGTAATTCAAATCAGGAATGTATTGATGGAAGAACAGAAAATACTTATGATTTAGAATCAGGACAGGGTTGTTGTTTTGGAGGATATTGTGGAGAACCTATTGAAGAATCAGAATGTGAAGCAAACTTTGGAATATGTGGGGTTGCTGGATGTGGTGAAAATGAAGAAGAATCTTTATATTCATGTGATTTTAGTACATATACTTGTTGTATTCGAAAAACTTCAACAGAAGGAGGAAATCTTTTTTGGATATGGTTATTATTAATTTTAATTATCTTAGTTATTGTAGCAATAATTTATAGAGACAAATTAAAGCCTTATTGGTTTAGAGTAAAATCTAAATTTGATAAATTTAAATCTGGTCCTGGAAAAGGAAAACCAAAACCAGGAACTCCTCCTAGAAGTCCACCACAAAGAATGATTCAAAGAAAAATATTCCCGCAAACACATAGAGCTCCGATAAGAAGACCTCATCCAGCGAGAAAAAGTGGAGAATTAGATGAAGTTTTAAAAAAGCTTAAAGAAATGGGGAAGTGAATTTCTAAATTAAGAAATTTTATATTAGAATATCAATAACTTTAAAATTATATAATTCTTAAGATTAAAATGAAAAATAAGAAAGACAATAATCCTGTTAGAAAGTTTTTTCTTGATATGTCTAAAGCACACAAAAAAGAACTAACAATTATAATAGCCATAGCTACGTTTGGTTCTGTTTTAACAGCTTTTGTTCCTTATATTTATGGTAGACTTTTTGATTTAGCCTTGATTCCTAACACAACAATTACTCTTTTATTATCATTAATTGGACTTTGGGCTATTTTAGGATTAATTTCAAATTTTACTTCAGCAAGAACATCAGCTTTAGGAGATACTCTTGGAGCCAAACTTTCATTAGAATCTGAAGTTGAAGCTTATGGACATTTCTTGACATTGCCTGTAACTTTTCATAAAACAAAAAAAACAGGAGAGATTTTACAAAAGGTTTCTAGAGGTTCTTGGCATCTCCAACATTTTATTCAAATAGTCTCAAATATCCTCCCTTCAATAATATTTTTAATCTTTGCGTTGGGAGCAATGTTGATTATACAATGGCAATTAGGACTAATTGTATTTTTTACATTTGCTATTTATTCAATTATAACGTTAAAACTAACAAAGCCTGTTCTTAAAAGTGAAGAGAATATGATTAAGGCTTTTGAAAAAGAATATGGAAATGTTTACGATAAACTTTACAATGTTTTTTTAATAAAAAGTTTTGCTATGGAAGATAACGAAAAGAAACAATTTTTAAGATCATTTATAGGAAAAGCACTTCCTCCTTATAAAGATAGTGCAGAAAAATCAGCTAGACTTCAACATATCCAAGGAATTATCTACAATTTAAGTTTTGTTATTGTATTGGGGACTGCTATATTCTTTTTGAGAAGTGGTCAAATTACCCAAGGAGAATTTATAATGTTCTTTGGATATATTAATTTATCATTTAGTCCATTTTTCAGATTAAGCGAATTTTATAATTTTTATAAAAAAGCGACTGTGTCTATTAAAAGAATAATTAAATTAAATAAATTAGTTCCAGAGGCAATGAAACATGGAGAGAAAACAATAAAAGAGTTTACTGGTAAAATTAATTTTAAAAATATTAATTTTAGTTATAATAAAGATAAAGAAATACTAAATAATATAAATCTAAACATTAATTCTGGGGAGAGTATTGCTTTAGTAGGAGAGAGTGGTGTTGGAAAAACAACTCTTTCAGAACTCATTTTTGGATATTATCAACCTTCAAAAGGAAATATTTTTCTAGATAATATTGATATTTCAAGATTAAAATTAAAATGGTTGAGAGAACAAATAGCACTTGTCCCTCAAGAAATAAGTATTTTTAATGATACTTTAATTAATAATATCCAATATGCAAATCCCAAAGCAAGTTTTAAAGATATTATTAAAGCTGCAAAAGCCGCAAATGCACATGAATTTATTATGTCATTACCAAAAAAATATAAGACTCTTGTTGGAGAAAGGGGGGTGAAATTATCTGTTGGGCAAAAACAAAGGATTGCAATAACAATGGCTTTTCTTAAGAACCCAAAGATATTAATCTTAGATGAGCCAACTTCGGCTCTTGATGCAAAATCAGAAAGAAATGTACAAGAAGGCATAAAACGTTTAATATCTAAAAGAACTACAGTTATTATTGCTCATAGATTTTCAACAGTTAAAAATGTAGATAAGATAGTGGTATTGGATAAAGGGAAAATTATTGAAGTAGGTAATCATAAAGAACTAATGAAGAAAAAAGGAAAATATCATGAACTTTATTCCCTTCAAAAGGGATTGGATTGAAATGATGATAGGAAAAGACTCTAATGAAAAAACAAACTTTATTAACTATAGATTTCTTTTATAAAAATGAGACTTATAATTAGTTTAGTAATTTTATTACTTGTTTTTCCAATTATATCATCAATTGAGTTTGACATCAAATCTGAATTTAAACAAGGAGAAACTCTTATTGCAAAAGTTTCTGGAAATTTTATTAAGCCAATTCTTAAAGAAAATATATTTTTTTACAGAGGTCATGTAAGAACTCCAATAGAATATGATGTTGCAAAGATAAATAATGAATTTTATATTTATGCATTATTACCAGTTACTTCAAATAATTATTCAATATCGATAGAAGATGTAGAATATATGGAAGGAAGAGATGTAAGTGATAAAGATATTGTTAGGAATTTTTCAATAAAGAATGAAACTTCTGATTTTTCAATAAATCCTGGTTTTATTATAGCAAAAGAGGATTTTTCTCTAGAAGTTCAAAACCTACAAGATGAAAAAATTAATATTAAATCAAACATAAATGAAGATGTAACAACATTAATTTCTGGAGAAAGTAAAAAAATATATTTTAAATCAGAAGATGTAGAACAAAACAAACTAATTGAATTAAGTTCAGATAATTTAGTATATGAAATTCCAATTTATACTCTTCTAAATAAAACAATAGATAAAAATAAAAACTTCAAATTTGATCAATCTGAATTAAATATTCAAATGTCTTTGAGTTCAGAAAAAACACAAATAATTTATCTTAGTAATACAGGTAAAGAGACACTAGAAGATATATCTTTATCTGTGTTAGATCCATTAGAACAATATGTTTCTCTTTCAGCAATTGAGATTGATGAATTAAAAGAAGATTCAAGTATTAAAATTGAACTTACTATATCGTCAGATAATGAAGAAAAACAAATTGTTGGGCAAATAACAGCTAAAGAATCAAGCGGAAATAATACAATATATTCATATTTAACAATTAATTTAGATTTTTTAAAGGACTATGTCCCAATAGATGAAGAAATACAAACAACCTCTCAAACTTGTTCAGAGATTAGTGGAAAAATTTGTGATTCAGAATGTACTGGAGAAACAAAATATGCAAAAGATGGAATTTGTTGTTTAGGGCAATGTAAGGAAGTAAAAGAAAGTTCAACAGGGAAAATAATTGGATGGATAATTGTTCTTTTAATTATTGGATTTGTATATTGGTTTTTTAAGAATAAATACCGAGGCACAAAAAAAGATATTAATTTATTAAAGATAGCTAAAGGAAAGAGATAATTATTTTTTAAGAAATAAAACTATTTAAACAAAAATAAATTAAATTTAATATGGACTGGATAATTTATATTGGATTAATAGCAGCAGGATTAACAACAGGTTCTCTTTTACCACAAGCAATAAAAACAATTAACACAAAGAGTACTAAAGATATTTCTTTATTAATGTATCTTTCTTTAATAATAGGAGTTATTTTGTGGCTAGTTTATGGAATATTAATTAAAGACTTGCCTTTAATTATAGCAAATGGAATATCTTTAATTTTTGTAACTATTATCTTAACAATGAAAATTAAATATAAATAATTATTTCTTCTTTTCCAAAATATCTCTTAGTTTTCTTTCTAAAATTCCTTTTTCTACTTGAATTACTCTTGCTATTTCATCATATCCATGAAGTCTTCTTGTAAGTTCATTTAAAATATCATTCCAGCCATTGTTAGTTAGAGCAATTAATTCAGGATGGATTATTTCAATATGTGCTGGCATATACTTAAACATTAATATTGCAAGAGATAATATTTCTTCGATTTCAACTTCTATCTCAGCAAAGTTTGTATAAAATTTTTTTTGATCTTTTACTAATTTTGGTTTATTTATTTTTTTAGATTTAACACTAACTCCTTTTTCTTCGTCAATTTTACCTATTATATCATTTAAAGTTTTTTCTAAGTGTTTTGGCGGTCTTCCTAGAACTTCAATTACCATCATTACTCTGATATTTTTTGTTTCTTTGCTAATCAAACTCATTTTTATTAAACTTATTTTTCTTCAATATAAATAAGAAAGTCAACAATATACAAAAAAATACAAATCCATACATTGCATAACCTTCTATACTTAAATCTTCTTTATCATTTTCAGTTTTTATGTCTTTTGGATTTAATTTTATTACACTTAATTCATTATTTTCTTCAATTGCTAAATTAGTTAGTTCTTTTTCTGTATTTTCTTCAAGTACTTCAACTATGTTTTCTCCAATTTCATTAGATATTATTTCTTCAGTTGTGTCATTAGAACTTTCAACAATTTCTGATGTGTCTTTTATTTCCTCCCGAATTTCTGGAATTGAACAACTATTAGCCTTTCCAGGAGTAGGTAAAGCTTCACACCATGTTCCATCAAATTGTAAACTATTAGAATTATCTTGTGCACCCCACTCAGAATTATAAGTAACACTATCAATTAAACTTCCTTGATTGTTGTCTATTGAAATTTCTTTTCCAGTATTAGAAAGTCGTCCACACAAGCTTGCTGAATCTACATGTAATGCTAATCCTGAAACTTCAAAATTTGAATAAACTTCTGTTCCACTACCTCCATCTGTAAGTACCGCATAATCTCCTTCAGTTAAAATTAATCCTTCTTCATTTTTTAGAGCTTCAGCTTCATTATGGTCTACATAACCTTCTAAAATATTTTTGCCACACAAACTCCAATTACTTAAATCAACATCTGGCCCATCATTATATATTTCAATCCATTCATTATAATTTTCACCAAAAGTTGGAGCATACATAATTTCAGAAATAATTACAGCAGTTATATTTGGAGTAATTAAAAATATTATAATTAAGTATAATAATTTTTTTATCATGAAAATCTTAAGAAATTATTGATTTTAAACTTTATTGCAATCTATTATCTAAAAAACTGCGAGAATTTTTTTCCTTTTTTTTGTGCTTCTTCTAAAGAAATAACCCAATTTTTCCCAGTATCTTTTAAATATTTTGGATTAATAAATAACCACCCTTCACGATTAAATCTTAATGCAATAACTGGTTTAAGTCCAAATATATCTGAAAAAACTAAAAATTTTTCAATTTGTTCTTTTGAAATATATTTTATTGGTTTTTTGCTTGACTTAACTTCAATTGCAAACTTATTTCCTTTTTTTCCTGCAATTAAATCACAATCAGCATTTTCCATTGTACCTGATCCTGCAACTCTAACAACACGATATCGTCCATCATCAATAAATTTCTGGAATAATTCTCGCTCAGTTTTACTTCCCTTAGATTTGTTTTTTGGCATGATTAAAAAAAAGAAAGAGATGTTTTTAAAATTAGAGTTTTATAATTTTATTCATGGAGCCTATATACTTTACGCCCCTTGTCAACAAGATTCTGAAATTCTTCATACAATTGATTATAAGGAATTTTTAATTCAATTAATCTTTGCCCCTCATAAATTACCATACAAACTTTGCCTTTTTGAGATAGTTCATGAAAAGTTTCAGAAACTCTACTAACGTCTTTTTCTTCCTTAATCATTTTTGTCAAGCTATAATTCATTGATCTGATAAATTTTTCTCTATCTTTTTCTGACATTTTGATATTAAAAATTAATATCTTATAAATATTTATATCCTAGATAATATGTCTTACAAATCTCTAGCTTGCAATGTTCTTCTTCCATTTGCTTTTGCTCTTTTTATAGCATCAGTTAAAAGCTCTTCTGTTTTTCTTTCAAGAGCCATTCCAACTTCTTCAGCAACACTCGAAACTGCATTTTCTTTATCTAATTCTTTTACAACTTTTTTTATATTACTTTTAACAATTAAACTCATTTTTTAACCTCCTTTTCAGGTTTCATTAAAGGAAAAATAACACATTCTCTTATTGGTTTATCAATTAAATAAGAAAATAATCTTTCAGAAACGCCAAATCCGCAAGTAGGAGGCATTCCATATTTTAATGCTTCAACAAATCCTTTATCATGTTCTTGAGCTTCTGTATCCCCTTTTTCTTTTAATTTTGTTTGTTCTTTAAATCTCTCTTCTTGATCAAGAGGATCATTTAATTCACTATATCCATTACCTATTTCTGTTCCAGCAATAATTACTTGAAATTGTTCAACCTTAGAAAAATCCTTTGAATTTCTTTTAGCTAAGGGAGTAATCTCAACTGGTTGATTAATTAAAAAACCTGGTCCTGAAATCTTCTTTCTACAATATTTCCATAAATTATCAACAAGTCTCCATTTGTCAACTTTAGGATCATATCCAATTTTTAATTCATTAAGTTTCTTTTTAATTTCTTTTTCACTAGTTTTGTAAATATCAATTTTTGTATATTTCTTTATTGTTTTTTCATAATCATAAATTTCCCATTTTTTCCCTAAATCAACTTTATAACTATGAGTTTCAAATTTTAAACTTCCCAAAACTTCTTTTGCAATTTTTTTATACATTTCTTCAACAAGTTTCATACCATCATTATAATTTGCATATGCCCAATAGAATTCCATTTGAGTGTAGTCTTGTAAATGCTCCATATCCATTCCTTCATTTCTAAATTGTCGTCCTATTTCAAAGGTTTTTTCAAATCCTGCAACCATTAATTTTTTCTGCCATAATTCTCCCATGGATATTCTAAGATAAACATTCATGTCTAATGCATTATGATGTGTACTAAATGGAGTTGCAGCTGCTCCTCCTGCAGAAGTTTCAAGAACTGGAGTTTCTACTTCTAAGAATCCCTTTTCTTTTAAGAAATTTCTAACTGTTTCCCAGAATTTAGATTTTTTAATAAAAATTTCCTTAACTTCAGGATTCATTAAAATATCAAGATATCTTTTTCTAAATTTGTCTTCATCGTTTTTTAATCCATGAAATTTTTCAGGAAGAGGTTTTATTGCTTTACTTAGTATTTCAATTTTTTTAACTAAAATAGAAAGCTCTCCTGTTTTCGTTTTTATTATTATTCCTTCTAATCCTATAAAATCTCCAGAATCAATATACTTTTTAAAAAAATCAAATTCTTTTTTAGGTGTTTCTTTATCTTGAAAGACAATTTGAATATCTTCTGAGTTATCTCTTAATTTTGAAAATGAAATTTTTCCTAAATCTCTTTTTGTTATTATTCTTCCAGCTGTTTTTACTTTTGTTTTAAGTTTTAATCTTAAACATTCAGAAATAGTTTGTTTTTTTTCAAACTTATTGGGATATGGATTTATTCCAAGTTTTTTTAATTCCTTAATTTTCCTCTTTCTTTCATTTATTATTTGTTCTTCACGACCCATATTATCTTAAGAAAATAGATATTTATAAATTGTTATCTTTTTTTTGCGAGTATTAATATTTTTTTCATATAAACATTAAAGAAATAATAAATAATTATTAATATAATAATCGTAATAGTTGAGCCAATAATGTTGAATTTTTCTAAGAAATATTCATAGTTATTCCCTAAGATAATACCTATCCACATAAAAAGTAGAGACCATGTAGATATTCCAAGTAAGGTGTAAAGAGTATATTTTCTTTTGGAAACTTTTGCAACTCCTGCAGGAATAGAAACTAGGCTATGTAAAACAAGTAAATTTCGTCCGATGAATATAATATATGAACCATATTTTTTGAAAAGGTAATTAATTACAAGTATGTGGTTATCTAGTGTCTTTTTTCTTATTGGTAATATTTTTCTAGCTGTTTTTTCTCCCCATTTAAAAGAGATAAAGTAAAGTATATAATTTCCTAAGAAATTTGATAAGACTAAAATTGCAAAAACAATAAAGAAATTTAGATTATTTAGACTAATAATTAATCCTCCAATAATTAAAATTACCTGACTTGCTGGAAGCAAAAAAAGTCCATTTGTAAAAGAAAATATTATCAATAAAATTAGAATGTTTGTTGTTCCCAAGTTTAATATAAAATCTGGATTAATAAACGACATACAATATCACCATTATATTAACTTTGATTAATTTGTTTGAATAATTATCTTCTATAATATCTCTTGTGTCCTGCTTTATCTAATGCTTCATTCAATAATTCATCAGCTATTTGTTGAAATTTATTCCATCTACTAACTCTTAGATATTTTATTTTATTAAAATTTTCCTGGAGTTTTTGAACTTTTAAAAATAATTCAAGTAATTTTGGATTTCTAACTTTATATTCTCCTAAAAGTTGTTTAACAATTAATTCAGAATCAAGAATACATGTAATTTCATCTTTTGTAAATTTTGATGCTAATTCTAATGCCTTAATTAATGCTTCATATTCTGCAATATTATTTGTAACATTGTTTCCTATTTTAGCACTATATTTTGTAAGAATTTTTCCATCTCGTCTTACAATTACACCAATTGCACCTGGTCCTGGATTACCTCTTGCTCCTCCATCAGAATTTGTGTATATCATTTTATTAAAGAAGATAAAAGTTATTAAAATACTTTTATGATGACTAATAAATAGAAACAAAGATTAAAATAGAAACAAAGATTATTACCCGAAATAGATTAATCTTGTTAAATTCAATTTTCTTTTCCAGAAAGCTTTTTAATAAGATATTATCTCTAAAGAGTATGAACCATTTAGAACAAGTAGAACATATAATCATCCACCATACAGAGAGAAATAATGATTTCCCATTTTTTGTTAGATTAAGACATAAATATCTACGAGGATGGGAGAATATTGGTTATCATTATTTGATTGGGAATGCAAGACCTTTCACTAAAGATGGGAAACTCTATTCTGGAAGACCTGAAAATTTTGAAGGAGCACATACTCTTAGATATAATAGAAATTCATTAGGAGTATGTTTAATTGGTAATTTTGATAAAGTTATTCCAAGTGAAAAACAATTTGAAACTTTGTTCTCTCTTCTAGAACAAAAAACTAAGCAATATAATATTCCTATTAAGAATGTAAGAGGCCATAATGAATTTCCAAATATTGAAAAATCGTGTCCTGGCAATTTAGTAGATATGGATTATGTTCGTTCTGTGCTTTCAGGACAAGAAGATTTCTCTGTTTCTCATTACATTGAGATTGTTAATTATGGTTTACTATCCCCTTCAGCTCAAGGGATTTAAAGAAAATTATATATGTAAAACTTTAAACACTTTAAAATCTTGAAATTTTTCTGGTTTAATTTGAATATTTTTTATTTGTGAATGTTTTGGACCTTTTTTACATAATTCAATCATCTTGTTAACATCTTCAGAATTTCCCTCTAAAAAAGCTTCAATTCTCCCATCTTCTAAATTTCTAACAAAACCCTTAATATTATATCTTTCTGCATTTTCTTTTACAAATGCTCTAAAAAATACTCCTTGAACTATTCCATTAATATATAATCTTACAGACTTTTTCATATTATATCTTATCTAAGTGACTTTTTATTCTTTTTTAATAATTTCTTCACCATCAAAACAATAAGTGCAAAATTCTCCTTTTAGATGTTTATTATCTAACATGCCATTTTTACTTAAATAATGAATAGAGTCGGCACCAATAAAATCCCTTATTTCTTCAATTGTTTTTTCATTTGCAATTAATCTTTCTGTTTCAGCAGTATCAATACCAAGATAACAACTATACTTATAAGGAGGACAGCTTATTGCAGCATGAATATTTTTTGCTCCAAATTTTCTGAGTAATTTAATAAGTTTTTTTAATGTGCTTGCTCTTACAATGGAGTCATCAACAACAACAACTCTTTTTCCATCTATAATTGATTTATTGGGATTGAATTTTTTTATCACTCCTGCATCTCTTTTTGTTTGTGTTGGTTGAATAAAAGTTCTTCCAATATAATGATTTCTTACAAAACCCCAATCAAAAGGAATTTTAGATTCATAACTATAGCCTAGTGCTGCATCAATACTAGAATCAGGAACAGGAATCACAACATCTGCATCAATTGGACATTCCCTATAAAGTTGTCGTCCAAATTCTTTTCTTGCAACACTTATTGTTAAATCTTTACTAAAAACAAAAGAATCTGGTCGCGAAAAATAAATACATTCAAAAATGCACTTTTGTTGTTTTTCAGGATTAAAAAGTTGTTCTCTTTTTAATCCATTATTATCAATAATTACAATTTCTCCAGGTTCAACTTCACCAATATATTTTGCATTAATAATATCAAATGCTACACTTTCAGATGCTAAAACATATGCATTTTTATCTTCAATATATCCAATAACTAATGGTCTTATTCCAGAAGGATCTCTCAATCCAATAAGTTCTTTTCTTGTAAGCATAACAATAGAGTAAGAAGGTTTTATGTCCTTGAATGCTTCATAGATATTTTCTTTTATTGAATCTCTACTCGCTCTTGAAAATTTATGAAGAGCAATTTCAGTATCACTTGTTGTTTTAAAAATACTTCCTTCTTTCATAAGTTCTCTTTTTAATTTTCTATAGTTTGCAAATTGTCCATTATGGGCAATTGATATAACTCCATTTTTTGTGTTGGCAATTATTGGCTGGGCATTACTAAGTGAAGATCCTCCACTTGTTGAATATCTAACATGACCAATTGCAGCTTTTCCATTTAATCTTTCAAGAATTTTTTCATTAAAAACATCATTAACTATTCCTTTACCATGATATTGTTTGAATTTTCCTTTTGATTCTTTTTCACCTTCACAAGATGTCACAATCCCACAAGTTTCTTGACCTCTATGCTGGATATTATGCAACCCTAAATAAGTATATTCTCCAGGATTTTCTACACCAAATATTCCAAAAACCCCACATTTATCCTTTATTGCCTTTTTAACCATTTTGATAAGAAAAAGAGTCGGTTTATATTATTTTTTATTCTAGAGAAGTTATATTTAAAATTATACAAATGCTTCTAATTCTTTTTTTCTTGTAAAGTGTTTCATTTTTTCTAAGGCTTTTTGTTGTATCTGCCTAATTCTCTCTCTCTTGTAAGATTAAGATCCCTACTAATCTTTGCTAAGTTTTCCTTTTCACACTGCATTTTATAATCTTCATAAATCCCAAAGCTTCTTCTTAGAACCATTTCTTCTTCGGGTGAGAGTGTTTTAAGTAATTTATTAATAGTTTCTTTTAATTTTATATTATCTATAATTTTTCCATCATTTACTTCTGATTCATTTTTAATAAAATATTCTATTGATTCTCTATTATTATGGTTTTTTCCATTTACTGGAGTTTGTAATGAGATTGTTATATGAGAACAATCTCCCATTATCATTTCTATTTTTTTTAAATCAATTTTAGTATATTTATGAGTCTCCTTGGGAGTTGGAGTTCTCCCCTCTTTTGTTATAAATTCTATATTGTATTTTATAATTTTATTTCTCATTTCCTGTATATTAGCAGGTGGTCTTATTGTGTGATCATATTCTCTTATAGCATTAGTTATATAGCTTCTAATCCACCATCGAGCATATGTAGAAAATCTATTTCCTCTTTCTTGTTCAAATCTTTTTGCTGCTTCTATTAAGCCTAGATTACCATCTTGAATTAGATCAATTAATTTTAAATGTTTTCGATTAGATTTATATTTGTGTGCAATACTTGCAACTAGCATTAAATTTGACTCAACAAGTTTATTAAAAGCATCTTTGTCTCCTTTATCTTTTCTTTTTCCAAGTTCTTTTTCTTCATCATTTGTCAAATAAGAAATTTTTTTAGCATGAGTAAAATAGAGTTTTTCTGCTGTACCTAAATAATTCATATATTTAATCAATTTTTAGGGTATTTAATTATATAGTTCTTCTATCAAGTTCATTATTAACAATTGCAATTGTTTGACTAGAAAAATAAGTTTTTGGTCCAATAGAAATTGGTTTTGCTATTTTTTTTAATCTTTTTAATTCTTTTTTTGGCAAACCATCATGATCTCCTAAAACAAAAACACAATTATTAAAAATTTCTGCTTTTCTTATATCAATACCTTTTTTATCTAAAATAAAAATATCTTTACCATCTTTTTCTAATTCTTCAATTACTTTTAAAAAACTCTTTTTTTCAATAAAACATTTTGGAAAAACTTCTGTTTTTTTATTCTTTCTATATTTATATAGAATCTTTTTAATTAAATTAGCAATATCTTTTTTACTAATTTCTAGATCTTGAGTTACTTGTATTTCAATATGTTTTGGAGGATCAGGCATCCCATAAAAAACCAAATGCATTTTAACATCCTCTCTAAAACTATTAGACAAAAATAATCCTTGAATTATTGAATGAATTACAATATCCATTCGTCCTGCTTTCATTAAATCCTTAAAATTTCCAGTAGTTGATGCATGTCTTGAAAAATATACAAAATGTCTCATTTTATTGGCTGCATTACAAATTCTGATTTTGCAAATATCTCCTTTTCATTAATAACTTTATACATTCCAATAAATTTCGCCTTTGAAAAAACACAAATAATTTTTCCAGTTTCCATTTTTCCTTCTTTAATTAAATCTTTTTTATATATAGGTTTTCCTGTTAATAATCTTTTTACTTCTTTTTCTTTAACTTTAATTATGGGATGTAATTTTGTAATTATTTCTCCAGGAATTATAATTTTATTTAGTGATTCTTCATTACCTTTTTTGTATTCATCAACAGCTTTTTCAAATTCATATAAATTTATAGAAGGATAATTTTTATCATCTTCTTTAAAAATTCCTGCACGAATTCTTCTTAATTCTAACATATGCGCTCCAATCTTCATATAATCTCCTAGATCACTACAGATTTTTCGAATATAAGTTCCCCCTTCACACTCAATATGAAATAATATATTCTTTCCATCTTTTTCTAAAATATAAAATTTTTTTATTTCTCTAATTCTCTCTTGTCTTTTTACACGTGATTTTACAGGAGGAGTTTGTTTAATTTTTCCAAGAAATTTTTCTTTTATTGTTTTTTTAATTTTATCTAAGGAAACATCTTCATGAATTCTCATTATTCCAATATATTCTTTATCTTCTCCTAGAAAATATCCTGTGAGTTTACAAGCTCTATTTAATGCAATTGGCAAAACTCCTGTTACCTTTGGATCCAATGTGCCAAAATGAGAGGTTTTTCTTAAATTTAATTGTTTTCTAACAAAATCAGAAATATTAAAAGATGTTGGACCACTAGATTTATCAATATTAATTATTCCAAATTCTAGAAGTTCTTTTATATTTTTAATATTTGTCATAATTTTCTAAGAATTATTAAGTATAAAAGCCTAATCTTTAGAACGTCTTTCAAAGTCATATTCCAATACTTTTATTCCAAACTTATCTATCTTAGGATTATATTTTGATGGGGCATATTGTTGATTACCTCCACTAAAAAGATAAGGTAATAATCCTCTAACATTAGGTTTTTTATCTTTGTTTCCTTGATAATTATTGGATAGAGAAGGCAAATTTTTACCATTAGCACATCCCAAAGGAAATGTAAGGATAGTTAATAGTAAACATAAACTAATACTTCCGTTTAATCTACCCATTTTATCTATTAGAATTATAGATTCATCTTTTTTAAATTTATATGTAGTCTAAATTAATTTTTATTTTGCTAGAGCTTTTCTAATCTGGTGTTTTGGTTGTTTTGTTTTTCCACCAACTTTATGTTTTACTTGTTTTGCAGCTTCTTTTTCTATTTTTTTACCTTCTTCAACTACTGCTGATTTTTTCTCTTTTTCTTCTGTTTTCTTTTCTTCAATTTCCTTTTTTTCAACTTCAGATTTTTCTTCAGGTTTAGCAATATCTTTTTTCTTCTCAATTTTCTCTTCTGCTTTTTTATCTCTCTTTTCAAGTCTAGCTTTTTTAAATTTTAATTTACTTGGC
The DNA here is from genome assembly GCA_964608525.1 of Candidatus Woesearchaeota archaeon. Lineage (GTDB taxonomy): Archaea > Nanobdellota > Nanobdellia > Pacearchaeales > GW2011-AR1 > NP1466. The sequence continues at coordinate 25,298 of CAZSNJ010000006.1, forward strand.
ATTTCAGAAAGTTCTACTTTTACAATATCTTCTTCTTTAATTACTTTAACTTTAATTTTTGCAGGAGGTTTTTTAATTCCTCTAAACCAAACTACCTCATTTAAATATTTATCAATTTTAATTTTTTTTAAGTCCCTATCTCTTATTTTCATATGTTTAACTAAAAATTCTTTTATTGTTTTTATTGCTTTGTTTGCTTTTTTATATCTTGGAACAACTCTACATTTTTCTCTTAAGGGAATAATATATTCTCTTTCAATTTTATCTGTTTTTGTTTCTTTATCTGCCATTTATCCAAAATGTGACTTTCTTTGTTTTCTTGGTGTAAGATGAAGTTTAGTTCTTCTCCAAGAGCGTCTGTGTTTAGTTATAGATGAAGGATGAATTTTTTTACCCATTCCAAATTTCTTTAAAACAACCCAAACAGGAGCCCACTTAGTTTGTCTTGCTTTTTTTGCTAGTTTTATTTTTTTAGTTTGATTTTTAATTGGCATTTTATGCAACTCTTAATTTAATTTTAAATATATCTTCTAATTCAGATTTAATTAAGTGATTTTTATTTTTTGAGAGTGTATTAATCTTTAGAGTTTTATTATTAATAAAACCAAAATAACCTCCTCCAAGATAGACACTTCTATCTTTTATACTCTTCTTATAATGTTCAATTATTTTTCTAATATTTTTATTAGAAATTGAGTAAGATGTAGAATATATTTTCATTTTATTCCCTCCAAAAATTCTTTACCTTTTTCTGTTAATTGTCTTCCTGGTTTTCTTCCTCTTACACCCTTAATTACTTTTGCAATTTCAGTAAATCCTGCCTTATCAGACTGCTGTAAAATAGTTCTAATTATTTTTCCTCCAGCTTTTCTAAATTCTTCTGGTGCATAACCCCTATTTTTTTTACTTCCATATTTTGTTCTAAGTCTACTTACTCCTAAAATTTTATTTTTGTAAATTTGTTTTAAAATACTTGCAGCTCTTTTATGCCAGAAATTAAAGTCTTCTATAGGTCTTTCTTTTGCAGGTCCAGATTTAACAAATGTAGACCATTCTGGTTGAGTAAATTCAGGAATTTTTTTCAAGCTTTCAGCTAATTTTAAATTATATTCTTGAGAATCTATATCATAAACTGCCATTTTAATAATTTCACATCTTTCGATGTTAGATAAGTTAACTATTTTTAACTTAAAGATTAAGGAGAAAAGAGGTTTATAAATTTATCTAACTGGTTTTCTCCACTTTTTTATAATTATTGTAAAACCAATAACTTTTGAAGTATAATTTTTTCCTAATTTTTCAAGAATTTCCCTTGAATATTCTTTCACTTTACTTTTTTCATGACCTGCACTTTTTAAAACAGAAATTCTAATATTTTCATAATTTTTAAAATTATCTTTTAATGTTTCAATGAAATTAGTTGTTATTCCATTTTTCCCCAATTGTCTCTGTCCTATTGTTTTCATTTTAATATCTCCTCTTTTTTAACATTAATTACTTTAAAATTTTTTATACCAAATGTTCCAAGTTTCATATTTTTTCCTTTGTAAACATCTTTTCCTTTAAATCTATGAATTTTTACGTCTTTCTTATTTTTTTTCCAATCTCTACTATGTATTGCACAAAAAATTGCAGCTTCTTTAATATCTCCTCTTTTTGGTTTTCCTTTTATATTTACAAACGGGCTTCCTGGTGCAGCAGTATGAAAAACTTCTTCTGATGGTCTTACCTGGTTAATTAAATCCTCATTATTTTGAGCATCTTTTCCAGCAAGAATTGTTGTACCTGAGATAGGAACTAATTCTCTAAATTTCATTTTTTAATAAAGTATTTACGCTTTTAAGAGTTTTTCTTTGATTTAACCATGTTAATTTTTTCATGGCATTTTTAAAATCAACCCATTTATAATTAGAATGTTCTAATTTATCTAATTTTATCTTTCTATTTTTTATTTCAACAATATATAATGAATAAGTTTGTCCAATAATTCCAGGCCTATCAATAAATTCTTTTTTATATTTATATTTTCCAGAAATTTTAAATCTTTTTATATTAAATGGTTTTTGCCCTGTTTCTTCAAATATTTCTCTTTTTATTGCATCAATTATCTTTTCTTTATTTTTTATCCCTCCTTTTGGAAATTCCCAACCAATCCAGTGAAGTTTTCTTTTTAGAATCAGATATTCAATTTCTTTTTTTGTTTTTACATAAGTAACAATAAAAACACCTTTTCTATATTTTCCTTTTTGCATATTTAAATAAGAGGAGTATGTTTATTTTTTATCCTAATCCAAATTTATCTATAGCTTCTTTTAGTTCTTTATGTTTTTTAGCATATGTCTTTAAAGGTATATTTTTCATCACGGCATCAACTGCTTGACGCATTCCCATTGCACCATATTTGCTTCCTCGGGGGTTCCAGTGAATTCCTCCTCCTGCTTGTAAAACAACATCATTTCCCATAAACTTCACAATCTTTGATACAATTCCAGGGTAAACTCCTCCAGATGCAACTCCAAAAACAGGTTTAATTCCATACCACTTTTGTTTTAGATTTTCTTTTGTTTCTTTAGTAAATGAAGATTCTATTTCCTTTTCAAGATGGAGAACCTCTTTTTTTCCACCACTCATTTTTCCATAAGCTGTTCCAATATGCAAGGTATCTACACCTACCATTCTAGCTAATTGTGCTATCACTTCCATTGACATTCCATGGTCAGGATTTCTATCAAACATAGCATGGCCTGCCCGGTGTGCATGAATAGGTAATTTTGTAAAATTCCTAGCAGTTTGTAAAGCACCCCATCCTAAAGTTATAATATCAAGCATAATATAATTTCCACCATTATTTTCAACAAACTTAATTCGTTTTAACATTTCTTCTGTTTCTGCAGTACAATTAATTAAATAAACTTTTTTTTCACCAGTTTCATATTCGGCTTTTTTTAATAATTTAATTGTTAATAAAAATCTTTTTTTAAATTTGTTAAAATTTTGACTTGTTA
>CAZSNJ010000007.1:0-26779 GCA_964608525.1 Candidatus Woesearchaeota archaeon
AAAGGTTTCTGGGGGCTTTTTTTAGCTTTTTTTGTAGTTACTTCTTTAAAAGGAATTTATGAAGTTTTAGAATATGCTTATATTTTAGTAACTAAAAGTGAGACTATTGGGACTTATTTTTTAGGTATGCAAGGAGATCAATGGGATGCCCAAAAAGACCTGTTCTTTGGAGTGATTGGTTCTGCTTTTACTTGGATTGGTATTTCTATTAAAGAATTTCTTAAGAAAAGGAAATTTTAGAAGAGTTTGAGAAATAAACTTTAAAAGCTTTATATTTCTTAGTAATATTATGTATGATTTTAAGAAAACGGAAAAAGAGATTTTAGAGTTTTGGAAGAAAAATAAAACCTTTGAAAAATCTTTAGAAAAAACAAAAAAAAATAAAGAATATATCTTTTATGATGGACCTCCTTTTGCAACAGGACTTCCTCATTATGGACATTTATTAGGTTCAACTATGAAGGATGCAATTCCTAGATTTTGGACAATGAATAAACGCCATGTTAAAAGAGTTTGGGGGTGGGATTGTCATGGATTACCTGTTGAAAATATTGTAGAAAAAGAATTAAAAATAAAAACAAAAGATGAAATTGAAAAATTAGGTATAAAGAAATTTAATAATTGTTGTAAAAGTCAGGTTTTAACATATGTAAAAGAATGGAAAAAAGTAATTGAAAGACTTGCAAGATGGGTTGATATGAATAATTCTTATAAAACAATGGATAATAATTATATTGAAAGTGTATGGTGGGCATTTAAAAAATTATTTGATAAGGGTTTGATTTATGAAGGAGAAAAAATATTAATGTATTGTCCAAGATGCGAAACACCCTTAGCTAAATCAGAAATTTCAATGGATAATTCTTACAAGACAGTAAAAGATTTGTCAATTACTGTTAAATTTAAATTAAAAGATGAGGATGTTTATGTATTAATTTGGACTACGACGCCTTGGACGCTTTTATCAAATCTTGCTTTAGCAGTAAACCCTAAATTAACATATGTATATGTGAAAGATAATTCTGAAGGAATTGTTTATCTTTTAGCAAAAGAATTAATTCCAAATTATTTTAAAGATAAAAATGAGTACAAAATAATAAAAGAGATTAAAGGAAGAGAAATACTTGGCAAGGAATATATTCCCATATTACCCTATTATGAGAATCACAAAAATGCATTTAAAATAACAAAAGGTAATTTTGTTACAGCAAAAGAAGGTACTGGAATCGTTCATATTGCTCCTTATGGAGAAGATGATTATAATGTATTAAAAGAAAACAATATAGCACTTGTTGAAGCTGTTAATAAACAAGGAAAATTTACAAAGCAAATAACTGATTTTTCAGGAGAATATCTTTTTGATTCAAATAAGAAAATTATTGAATTATTGGAAAAATCTAACAAAATTGTTTCAACTAGAAAAATTGAACACGAATATCCATTTTGTTATCGATGTGAAACTCCTTTAATTTATATGCCCATTCCATCATGGTTTGTTAATATCCAAAAAATAAAACCTAAAATTCTAAAACTAAATAAAAAGTGGAAGTGGTATCCTGATTTTTTAAGGGAAAAAAGATTTAAAAATAGTGTTGAATCTGCACCTGACTGGAATATATCAAGAAATAGATTTTGGGCAACAGCAATTCCAATATGGAAGTGTGATAGCTGTGAAAATTTGAAAGTTATTGGAAGTATAAAAGAATTAAAGAGATTAGCAGTTAATTTACCTTCTGGTGAAATTGATTTACATAAGCATTTCTTAGATAAAGTTAAACTAAAGTGTGAATGCGAGAAAAGTATGTCAAGAATTCCAGAAGTTTTAGATTGTTGGTTTGAATCAGGATCTATGCCTTTTGCCCAATTTCATTATCCTTATGAAAATAAAAAATTCTTTGAAAATAATTTTCCTGCTCAATTTGTTTCAGAATATATTGGACAAGTAAGAACTTGGTTTTATTATTCTTTAGTTTTATCTACAATTCTGTTTGAAGATATTCCTTTTGAAAATGTATCGGTTACTGGGACTATTCTTGCAGAAGATGGTTCTAAAATGTCTAAAAGCAAGAAAAATTTTCCAGATCCATTAAGAATTTTTGAAAAGTATGGAAGTGATTCATTAAGATTTTATTTACTTTCTTCTCCAGTTATGAATGCAGATGATATGAATTTTTCTGAAAAAGGTGTTGATGAAACTTATAAAAAAGTTATTTCACTTTTATATAATGTGAATAACTTCTATGATATTTATCAAAAGAAAACCGATGGAAAATTTTCTGAATCAAAAGATATAACTGATAAATGGATTATATCAAGATTAAATAAAGCTATTAAAAATATTACAGAGTATCTTAAAAAATATAATACTGTTAAAGCATGTTCTGAAATTAGAAATTTTGTTGATGATTTATCAACTTGGTATGTGAGAATTAATAGAGAAAGATTTAATGAAGATGATATAAATGTAAGAAAAACATTAAGATTTGTATTGGAAAATCTTTCAAAAGTATGTGCACCATTAATACCATTTGTAACAGAGAAAATTTATCAAACACTTTATAGTAAAAATACATCTGTTCATTTGCAAGATTGGCCAAAATATAATGAAAAGAAGATTGATTCATCTCTTTTAACAAAAATGCAAATTGTAAGAGATATTGTTTCATTAGGTTTAGCAGAAAGAGACAAAGTGCAAAGAGGGTTAAAATGGCCATTATCAAAAGCAGTAATCTCAACACCTCATTTCACTTTAAACAAAGATTTACAAGAAATAATTGCTAAACAACTAAATGTTAAAAAAATAGAATTAAAAAAAGGAAAAGAAATCTCTGTAGAATTAGATACAAAACTAACGCCAGAACTAGAATCAGAAGGATATGCAAGAGAGATATCAAGATATATACAGTCATTTAGAAAGAAATTAGGGTTAAAAAAGATTGATAAAATTAAAACAATTCTTCTTGTTGATTATGAATTTAAGAAGATATTAGAGAAACAAATTAGTTTTATCGAGGAGAGAACTAACTCAAAAAAGTTAGAAATTACTCAAAATGTTACAACTAATAAGGAAAGATTTAAAAACCAAAATGACTTTAAGGTAAAAGATAAAAGAGGTAAAATAGTGATAATAACCACCAACAAGTAATTATTTGATTTTACTCTTTCACCATAACAAACTTTAAAAACAAAAACAATTAAATATTAATATAAAATGATAGTTAAGGATGAGTTTTTAAGCAGATTAAGAAAGATTTTTGATTTAAATCTTTATGAAGTAAAAGTATGGACTGCATTACTCTCACGTGGAACTTCAACTGCAGGAGAACTAAGTAATATTTCTGATGTTCCTAGATCAAGAACTTATGATATTCTAGAAAGTTTAGAAAAGAAAGGCTTTATTATAATGAAACTTGGAAAACCAATTAAGTTTGTTGCATTAAAACCAGAGGAAGTTGTTGAAAGAGTAAAGAAAAATTTAATGAAAAATGCTCAAGAAAGAACAAAAAGACTTGAAAAGTTAAAAGGAGATGATGTTTTAAATGAACTTAGCACTTTATTTACTCAAGGTATAAAATTTGTAGAGCCTTCTGATTTATCTGGAAGTTTAAAGGGAAGGCAAAACTTGTATAATCATCTAGATATGATGATTAGAGATGCAGAGAGTACAGTTACAATTGTTACAACAAAAGAAGGATTAAACAGAAAGTTTGAAGCATTAATGCCTAGTTTGGAAAAATGTAAAAGAAGAGGAGTAAAAATAAGAATTGCTGCTCCTGTTGATGCAAATAATTTAAAAATTGCAAGAGATTTTAAAAAAGTTGGAGAAGTTAAAAATTTAGATAAGATGAAAGCAAGATTTATAATTATTGATTCAAGCCAATTAATGTTTATGCTTTTAGATGATGAAAAATTCCATCCAAATTATGATTTGGGTGTTTGGTTAAATACTGATTTCTTTGCTCAAACTTTAGAACAACTTTTTGAATTATCTTGGAAAGATATGAAAGCAATTAAATAAATTTCTTTAAAAAAATATTTATTCATACTTTTTTAAAAATACTTATATAAGAATTAGGTTAAATTAAAATATAAAATAAAAAAAATTAAGTAATTGTTTATTGGTTCATTAATGCCATTACTACTCCGATTACTGTTGTGATAATTACTATCCAACCAGCTACCATTGCAACTGTAGCTCCTCCTAACCATACAGGAAGACCTAATGTTCCACCAACCATTGCAAAACCAACAGATAATGATACAATCACTCCTGTTAACCACGCAACAAAGTTCAATACTTTTGATCCTTTCTTTGCCATCTTATACCTCCTTTTTATTAATTATATAAAGAAAATTTTATTTATATATCTTTTGTTTACATTTTATCAATTGTTTCTATTCCTAAAAGATATAATGAATTTTTTAAAACTAATCTAAATGATTTAACTAATTTAATTCTAAAAGTTTCTTGAGATGAATTAATTACAGGACAAGAATGATAAAATTCATTAAATATTTGCGCAAGTTGATAAGAATAATTTGCAATTAGTGAGGGATTTAAATTTTTATAGGATTTTAAAACTATATCTTTAAATTCAGAAAGTTTTTTTACTAATTCAATTTCTTTTGGTTCTAATTTTAAGATTTTAAGTTTATTTTTATCTTTAACTTTTCTTAGAATAGAACTTGCTCTTGCGTAACTATACAAAATGTAAGGACCTGTGTCTCCTTCAAAATTTAGAGAATCTTCTAAATTAAAATGTATTGTTTTATTATTCCCATTTTTTAAAATAGCATATTTAACTGCACCTATTCCAATTTTTTTAGGATCTCCTTTTGTTTTTCTTTTTGAAATACCTTTTTTTGCTTTTTCAATTGCTTTTTCAAGAAAGTCTTCTAAAAGAATAACATCTCCTTTTCTCGTCGACATTTTCTTTGATTTTCCCATCTCATTTAATAAGATAAATGAATAATGGATTACTTCGGGAGCATGAAAACCTAAAGATTTTAGAGCTTCTTTAATTTGTTGGAAATATAGTTTTTGATCTTCACCTAAAATAATTATATTTTTTTCTGTTTTTTTTATTTTCTCAATTGTATATGCTATATCTCTTAAGGGGTATAACCCTGTTCCGTCATTTCTTGTTAATACTAAAACAGGAGACTTCATTTTATTTTCAACAGATGTTCCTTTTTGATCAAGAACAAATCTTGAATTTTCATCTTTGAAAAGTTTTTTTGTTTTTTTAAGTTTGGATAAAATTTCTTTAGATTTTTTTAAGTAACTTGATTCATAATCAAAAAAATTATAATTAATTCCTAATTCTAAAAGAATTTTTTCCTGACCTTTTACACATATCTTTGTAATTTCCTTGAATTTCTTTGTAACATTTTTATCTCCTTTTTCAAATTTATATAATAATTCAAAAACTTTTTTTTCAAGTTTTTCTGATTCTTTAACTTTTTTTGCAATTGAGATGTATTTTTCCAACATTTTATTAAACTTTAATTTTTCAGCATTTCCTAAAACAAGCATTGCAATTTGTTTTGAAACATCATTAACATAATAATGAACTTCTGTTTTGAAATTCATAAATTTTAAAATTTTAACTATACTATCTCCAATAATTGCATTTCTTGCTCTTCCAACATGAGGAGATGCATTAGGATTTATACTAGTATGTTCTATTAATGCTTTTTTTCCTTTTCCTATATTTACTTTTCCAAAATTATCTTTTTTATCTAAGATTTCTTTTACAATATTCTCTGCAAGTTTTATTCTATTAATAAAAAAATTAATATAAGGACCAGAACTTTCTATTTTTTCAAAATCTTTTGATTTAATTTTTTCTTTTAAATCTTTCGCAATCTGATTTGGATTTTTCTTCAGTTTTCTAGCTAGAATAAAACAGGGAAAAGAATAATCTCCCATTTCAAGTGAAGGAGGGATTTCAATTAATTTATCAATTTCCTCTTTTTTTAAATCAACTTCTTTTTCTAATAATTTTACAATTAATTTTTTCATAAACTAAAAAATGAAATGATATTAATAAAGCTTACCAAATCAAACCAATAGGTTTATTAAGGAATATTTTTTCAAATAATTATGGAATTAAAAGATACAGATAATCTTGAAAAAGCTCTTAATGAAAATAAAGAATTGCAAGTTTCAAAAGAAGAAGAAATAGGGATCCATAAAGGAGCTTTAAGTACTTTAAATAATGAGAGAGCTGAATTATTTAAGATGATGCAAAACGTAGAAGTAATAATGCAAGCTCATATTAAAAGACTTGAAGAATTAGGTGTTAAAATTGAAACTCAAAAGAAATAATAATTATTTCGATAATTCAAATCGATAATCAATAATCCCATCAGAGTATATTGTTATATCTAAATTATATTTTTTGTTACAAATTAACTCACATATTTTCATATATTCACCTATAAGATTATTTGATACTCTTCTGTAAACTGTTTCTCCACCAAAATTAACAAGCACTCTTTCTAGTTTATTATCTATTATAACTTCTATATTTCCAGTAACTTTTAATCTACTATTATTTATTTCAAATACTTCCTTTCTATCCATAAAACTCTATAGAATTATCTCTTAAATAAATTATTATATTTTAATATATATCTTATCTAGCACTATCTGCTTGTTTTTCGGCTTCATTTTTCTTTCTTAATGCAAAACTTTCTCCATTGTTGTCATGAGCCATAATAATTTCTTCTGCTAATCCTTGTGTAATTGTTTTTTTCTTATTAAAAGCTTTATCTGATGCACCATGAATAAGGTTTCTTAGAGCTAGATTAACTCTTCTTAATGGTGAAACATCAACTGCCTGAGGATATCTTGCACCCCCATATTCAATAACAGTTGTTTCATCTTTTGGTGCAGCATTTTCAATTGCTTTAATTAAAATTTGTATGGGATTTTTTTGAGTTCTTTTTTCTATTAGTTTAAAAGCATCTAATACAATTTTCATATTTTTTGAATATTTTCCAGTAGAATGTCCAAAGATAATTTTATGTTTTTTCCCTCTATGTCCTGCAACAGATAATCTATTCATTAATCTTTCAACAATATTAACCTTAGTTTGTCCTAATTTTTGAACATTTCTTCCATGGCTTTTTAGTATTAACTTTGGGTGAAGGTTTATTGCTGATTTTAATCCTGGATCAACTATCTCTATTTCACTTATATCATAAATATCAAATATTTTAAAATTCATTTGTGTCATTTTATATCTCTTGAAAATCTCTAGTTTTTAATGCTATTTTAATTAATCCTACAAAATATTTTATTTCTTTAACTTCTCCCTTGTTTTCTTCAGATACTTCCTTATTATATTCATCAATTCTTTTTTTACCGAAAGACATTATCTTAAATTTAGAGTTATAATAAAGTCTAGGACATAAAAACGAATAATCTCCTTTTAATCCAGTACATGATGATTGTTTTGCGAATACTCCCATTTTATCGTCTACCTTTTTCGATCTTCCCTCTAACAAGTCTATGTAGAGGTTGATCATTTACTTTAATAATTTGAAATCGAACTCCAGGAATATCTCCTTTACTTCTTCCTTGTTTTCCACCAATTCTTTCAATCATTACTTCATCGTGTTCATCAACAAATTTTTGTGCAAGGTTTCCTGGAATAAATGCTGTTACTTGTTTTCCATTTTTTTTAAGTTGAATTTTGCAACATTTACGCATTGCTGAATTTGGTTGTTTTGCTTCTTTTTGAATTTTTTGTAAGACAATTCCTTTAGCTTGATTAGCTCCTTTTAGTGGATCGGATTTAGCATAAAGATTTAGAGTTCTAACTTTATATTTTCTATCTTTCCATCTGAATTTCTTTCTATTCTTTGTTTGTTTTTTAGCACTTTTTAATCCCATTTTTTGTATATGACAAATCAATTTAATCTTTTAGTGTTGATTTGGTAGATAGGAAACCAAAGATAATTGGAAAAATCCTCTTGGTTTACTATAAATATTGTTGATAAAAATAGTTTTTAAAGATTGTGATTAGTATTTAGAATTTCCATAAGCTTGTGAAATCATCACTTCTAAGGTGGCTGTTCTTTGAGCACGTCTGAATTCTGTTGGAGTTTCTATTAAATATATCCAATAATCTGCTTTTTTCCCATCAGAGGTCATATTTATTAATTCTTTTCTCATTCTTCCTATGGTGAGACTCTCTGAAAATTTCCTTTTCGGAACTGCAAAAAATATATTTTTTACACATTTTTCTCCCTCATAAATTCCTTTTGGTATTCCTTCATAAATTACAATCTCCCCAATTTCATTTATTAAATATTTTCCAACAACCGATTCCTCCCCAGATACTGGTTGTATTATCTTTTTTTCTGTAGTTTGATTGAGATCTATATAATAAAGTCGCTTATCATTTTTAAAAAATACTCCATTTCCATCGCAATTAATTTTAGGATCTATACTATCACCTTTCATATTAGGTGTTAAATTTGTTACTGTTAAATTTCCCCAATCATAAAGAAGTATATTTTTCTTCTCTCCATTATCTTTTTCATATATCCTTTTTTCCTTATCACAGGATATTTGACTTGGATTATAAGAATTAGTTGGTAATTTTCCACGTTTATCTTCTATTTTTGGAGAATATATAATTGATGTTGGATTTAATTTAATACTTCTTTTGTGTTCTGCTAAAACTTCTGAATTGAAAGGATTTAAAAAAAAACCTGTAAGTAAGGCAATTAATCCAAATTTTTTTAGTATCATTTTTTTAAATAAGAATTATTTAATTGGTCCATAATAATTTGTTATTTTATGGTTATTACAGGTTAGTTGTCTTTTTAAAGTTAACGATAAATGTCACTAAATAATTTTAAGCTCTTTTTCAAAGAAATCTTTAGTAATTCTTTGCAGTTCTAGAAGTCTTCTTTTATTTCTTCCAATTAATGCAGCCTTATTTTGGATTCCCGCATTAATTATTATTTCATTGTCTTTAATTTCCAAATCCTTAAATCCTATTGGATTAATAATATCATATATAAAATTTTTTGAATCTAGAATTCCATTAGGACCAGGTATAATTTTTATTTTTTTCCCAATGATTTCACTTATTCTTTTTATATTCCTTCCATTTTTACCAACAGCTTTTGGAATTAGTTGCTGCGGAACGCAGAATATTATTGTTTCATTGTATTTAAGACAAATTCTTGTTCTTACTTGTGTAATTTTTTCAAATAAATTTAAATACCTCATATCTTGCATATCAATTGTTTTTACCATCTTTTCTCTTTATAAAATTTAAATATATTTATTTTATAAACTTATTGCTATTTTAGAAATTATTTATTTACCTTTTCAACAACATTACTCTTAGCAATTTTCTTATCAGCTTCTTTTTTAATTAATGGTCCTATAATTTTTACAACAAGTCCTGGAAGCCCGGTTCCCACTGGAACTGGTTGATTAAGAATTATATTTTCTATAACACTAGTTAATTTATCTCTTCCACCTTTTATTGAAGCATTTACAAATTGTTTATCAGGAGTTTCAAAAGTTGCTCTAGCAAGAATTGATTCTTTTTGTGCAATAATTCCCATCCTAGTAATTCCTTTTATTTCTCCAGTATTAGTCATTGCATCAGCAACTAATTCAAGATGTTTTATGTTTATATCTAATCCTTGTGTACTAATTACTTTTTTTATTTCATCAATTATTAAGTTTCTTGCAGCTTCAATTCCGAAAATTCCTGCAACCTCATATAAATCATTTGAAATTAACTTATTTTTATTTACTTCTTTTAATTCTATTATCTTTTTTAGATTTGTTCCAAGAGTCATAATAACAAAATCTCTGTCTTTTTTAACAATTAAAATTTGTTTAATCCCTTTAACTCCAGAAATTATTGTTTCCTTAAGTTTCTCTTTAAGTTTATATATCTCTTTAAAACTTAATTCATCCATATTTAGGATTATTGAGTTTTCTTTTTCTCTTGATTTAAATCCTAAATCATTAAGTTTTTCAACTACTTTTTTTATTGTTGTGTGGGTTTGTCTTAACCCCTCTCTACTTATTTTTATTTCTATTTTTTTATCACTAAAATTTAGATCAATTTCAGATGCAATTTCTTTTATTGTAACTTCTTTTATTTTTTCTGCAAAAATTCTTGCATCTTTTTCATTATTATAATCTTTTTCTAAATAAATCTCCATTTTTGGAGAAGAAGGTTTTTTTCTAGCATCAAAAATTTCAATTAATCGAGGAAGTCCCATTGTAACCTGCATTTCAGCTACACCTGCGAAATGAAAAGTTCTTAAAACCATTTGAGTTGAAGGTTCTCCAAATGACTGTGCAGTAATCAAACCAATTGCTTCTCCAGATTCTAATTTACTATCTGTATGAAGTTGAGAAACATCTATTCCATCGTTACCATATTTAAATTGTATTATATTGTTATTACTATCCCTTATTGTCCCATCATATTCTATTCTTATATCTTGAAGTGCATTTGCAAGTCTCCTATATAAATAACCTGATTTTGGTGTTCTTAATGCAGTATCCATAAGAGTTGCTCTTCCTGTTATTGCTCCAAAGAAAAATTCATCTGGTCTTAATCCAGCCATAAAAGAGCCATTAATAAAACCCTTTGAATTTGGAGTTAATTCTCCTTTCTTAAAAAAAGATAATGTTCTATTATCATATCCAATATCAATTCTTTTACTATCTAAATCTTGTTGACCAACACAACAAGCTATTTGAGTGATATTTAAAATATTTCCTCCCCCGCCAGACATAATCATATGATTCACAGGATTATTTTTTGGAAATTCTTTTTTTACTATTTCTCCAACTTTTGTTCTTATTTCATTTAAAACCTGAAGAATTTTTATTTCTCTTGATTCTTCTTTTGTTTTTCCAGGAATTACTTCAAGATTTCCTTTATTGTAAGATTCTATTATTTCCTTTGTTTTCTCTTTTGATTTTTTAATAATTTCTTTTCCTTCATTTATTACACGATCATCTAAATTTAAGTCTTCAACAGAGATTGTTATTCCCCTATTAGTTAAATAGTTTTTTCCTAAATCAAAAACTTTTCTTATAATTTCCATTGTTTTTTCTCTTCCAACTAATTTATCTAATTTTTTAATTAATTCTCCATCTTCCTGTCCAAAACTAGTTTTATCAATTTTTCCACTAATAATTTTTCCATCCTTAATTTTAATTGAGCTATTTGAAAAATTAATGTTTGGAAATATTTTAGAGAATACTTCTGTTCCAGGAATTGTTTTTTTTGAAATTGTTGAATTAATGCCTGATTGATGAAGAATCTGGTTTGCATAATCACTTGAGAAATCTCCAAGTCCAAGAAGATAATTTCCAGTAATTGCATCTGCAGCGCATCCTATTAAATTTGTATTGTTTTTTGGAGACATTAAATTTCTTTTAACATCAAGAAGGATTTTTGCTTCTGCTCTTGCCTCTTCTGTTTGTGGTGAATGAATATTCATTTCATCACCATCAAAATCAGCATTGTAAGGAAATGTTGTTGCTGGATGTAATCTAAATGTTCTTCCAGGTAAAACTTTTACAAAATGACTCATTAAACTACCCCTGTGCAAACTTGGATGTCTATTAAATAAGACAATATCTCCATCTTGCAAGTGCCTTTCAATTTTATATCCAGGAGTTAATTCATTTATTATTTCTTCTTTAAGTTCAGAGGTTATTTTTTTTCTTTTTCCATCAGGTCTTATTATATAACTTGCTCCAGGATAAAATTCAGATTTTTCTACTAATTTTTTAACTTTTTCAATATTTAAATCATTTACAGTTTCTGAAACTGTGACTACTTTTGCAATTTCATGGGGGATGCCAACTTCATTAAGTCCAATTGAAGGATCAGGAGAAATAACCGTTCTTCCAGAAAAATTTACTCTTTTACCAGCTAGATTCTTTCTAATTCTTCCTTCTTTTCCCTTTATTCTTTCTGTAATTGTTTTTAATGGTTGTCCGCTTCTATGTCTTGCAGGAGGAATTCTTGCAACAGTGTTATCAAAGAAAGTTGTAATATGGAATTGTAATAAATCCCATAAATCTTCAATTATTACTTCAGGTGCACCAGCATTTAAGTTTTCCCATAATCTTTGATTAGCTCTTATAATATCAGAAAGTTTATGTGTTAAGTCATCTTCACTTCTTTCTCCTGATTCTAGTATAATACTTGGCCTTATTGTAACAGAAGGAACAAGTAAAGTTGTAAGAACTGCCCATTCAGGTCTAGCATTTTTTGGATTTACTCCAATTTTTTTTAATTCTTCATCAGGAACATTTACTAACATTTCTCTAATTTTTGTAGGGAATATTCTTTTTTTCCCTATACTAAAATTTGTTGGTTTGTCTAATTTGATTTTTTCATGGAGAATTCCACAATGAGGGCATTTTTTTGCATCTTTTGCTTTTTTAGCTCTTTGACTTGGAGAATATTTATGTAAATCCTTATCATTAATTAATAATTTTCCACAATCATGGCAAAAACATCTTAATCCCATTTCAATTAATGGAACATATTTTAGATGAATTATAGCTCTTGCTAAATCAATTTTTCCAGGATGACCTAAACATTCTTTTAATCGTCCACCACAAGTTCTACATCTAACTCCAGGATCAACTGCTCCTAATCTTAAGTCCATTAATCCTCCATCTACAGGATAACCATCTATATCATAAAGTTCAGGAGTTACTATTTTTGCACATGAAACTTTTTTAATTTGTTCTGGACTAAATAAGGAAAATCCAACTTCTGCAATTTTTTTTCTTACTGGTTTATTTCGCATTTTGATTATATTTACATTCTTTTATATTATCAGGACATTTTCCAGAATATTTAATCCCTATTTCTTTTTCAAATGCTACCTTACATCCCTCAAGTTTCGAGCATCTATCTTCAGTTATTATTTTTATATTTATTCCCTTATTGATTAATTTCATTTTATCTTCTATTTCTTTCATTTTACTCATATTTATTCTTTAATTTAAAATCTGTATGAATATGCAATCCTTGTAATTCTTCGAGTAATAATTTAAATGCATATGACACTTCAACAGGTTCAGTGTCTTCACTACTACATTCAGGACATATAATTTTATCTCTTATATTATCATCTATTGCAATTATTCCGCATTTTGCACAAATATCTAATTTAACTTTGTCAGAATCATATCTTTCTTTTAATAATAATGCGGCTCCATGCGCAACTAGTGCTTGCTGTTCCATTTCCCCTAATCTTAATGCTCCTCCTCTTGCCCTTCCTTCTACTGGTTGTCTTGTAAGCAATGTAATTTTTCCAGATGCTCTTCCATGAATAAGGCCTTTTACCATTCTTTTTAATTTTAAATAATATAAATTTCCAATAAATATTTTTGAAACTATTTTTTTACCTGTAATTCCATTATACATTGTTTCTTTTCCATCAAATCTAAATCCTAAATTTTTTAATTGTTCTTCTAATTCATTTTTAGTTTCTCCAGAAAAAGGAGTTCCATCAACTACCTTTCCTCTTAAACATCCAACTTTTCCAGATAGTAATTCCAATAAATATCCAATTGTCATACGGCTTGGCAATCCATGCGGATTAAATATAATATCTGGTTTAATTCCAGATGATGTGAACGGAATATCATCTTCAGGAATAATTGCTCCAATTACTCCTTTTTGTCCGTGAGGATTTGAATATTTATCTCCTAATTCTGGAATTCTTTGATCTCTTGTTCTAATCTGAATAATTTTATTTCCTTCACTATCTTTTGTTATAAAAATTGCATCAATAGTTCCTTTTTCTTCTTGTCTCATAGTTGCACTTGATTCTTTTTTTGTTCGAATTGAAATTTCTCTTGCTTCTGATAAGAATTTTGGAGGAGATGTTTTTCCAATAAGTACTTCCCCTTCATTAATTTCCGCTTCAGGATAAGTAATACCATCTTCTTCTAAAAATCTATAACTAGATTCCATTTTATACCCAGATGTATCTTTTTCAGGAATTGCAATTTTATCTTTTAATCCCCCAGAATAATTCATTTCTATTGTTGAATATGGTCTAAAAAAGAAACTTCTACCAACCCCTCTATCTAAACTTCCTTTATTCATAACAAGTGCATCTTCCATATTATATCCTTCATGAGTCATAATTGCAACTATTAAATTTTGTCCAGCAGGATAAGTGTTTAATGTATCATAAACAAAACTTCTTACAATTGGTTTTTGAGGGTATTCTAAAATACTTGCACTAGTATCAATTCTACAATGATAATTAGCAACATATAATCCTAAAGATTGTTTTAGTGTTTTAGTCCCTTTCATTAATTTTGACGCTGAATCATGATTCACATAAGGTACAAGACTTGTAATAATTCCAAATAAATCTATAGAATCTATTTCAAGATGAGAATGCTCTTGAGTTAATTCTTCTGGATATAATGCAATTAATGAATTTTCTTCTTCAGATGCATCAAGATATTCTATTACTCCTTGTTTTATCAAATCATCCCAAGTTATTTCATTTTGTTCTAATTGTATTAGATGTTCATTTTTTAATTTTGATACTCCGTTTTCAACAATTATTAAAGGTCTTAATACTCTTCCTGGAACTGTCGAAATTGAAATTATTTTAAAATCAGTGTTATTTCTAATATTCATTTCTACTGGAAATATTCCATCCCTTCTTTTTTCGATTATTTTTTTTACAAATTCTCCAGGGTTATTTATATCTCCAATAAATTTTCCATCAATAAAAACATCTGTATCTGCAGTTTCATTTTTATTAAGTCCGTCTGACTCTAAATCTTTTATAAATTTATCTTCATCTAAGTTTATTCTAGTTGAAACTCTTGCGAGGATTGCAAGATTTTTACGCAGTCCAATTTCTGTTCCCTCTGGACTTTCAATAGGACAAAATCTTCCGTAATGAGTTGGATGAAGGTTTCTTGCAAGAAAATTTTCTTGATCACTAGATAACATACTTGCAACTCTTTGTAATTGCGAGATTGTTGCAAGATAATTTGTTTTATCCATATTTTGAGTTACACCTGATCTTTCACCAGTCCAACTTCCAGTTGCAATTGCTGATTCCACTCTATGTGAAAATAAAGTAGATTTTGCAATTGTTTTTATTGAAAAGAATTTTTTTCTTTTAGTTGATTTTTGTAATGAATAAAGAAT
The DNA here is from genome assembly GCA_964608525.1 of Candidatus Woesearchaeota archaeon. Taxonomy (GTDB): domain Archaea; phylum Nanobdellota; class Nanobdellia; order Pacearchaeales; family GW2011-AR1; genus NP1466. The sequence continues at coordinate 15,213 of CAZSNJ010000007.1, forward strand.
ATCTCTAATTAAGATTCCTAGATTAACTCTGAATAAATTAGCAAGTAAATCTCCTGAAAGTCTTATTCTTTTATTTGCATAATGGTCTTTATCTGTTTTTAATTTTGGATTTTCTTTTACTATTAAAAATTGTTTTATGAATTTGCATAAAGTTATTGCTTTTTTAATTCTTGAATCCTTTTTTTGTCCAATGTGTGGAAGTAAATAAGAATCAATTCTTTGTTTTACCCTATCTAAAATTTCTTTTTTTGTTCCTTGTAAGGATGTATTTTCTGCAATTTGCATCATTGCATCTTCTTGTGAAGCTGTATTTACAAATTCATAGAGATTAACAATGACACTATCTGTTTCCTTACCAATATATTTTGCAATATCAGATTCTTTTGTTAAACCAAGTGCTTTTAGTATTAATATTGTAGGGATATCTTTAAATCTGCTAAATGAAAGTTCAAATATTCCTTCTTTATTTTCTGTTATTGTTGTTGGTATCCTATATGTCCCTTTTGATGAAAATACTCTTAAATTTAAATTTCCTTTAGAATCATTTTCAATAAATGGATGATTTTCTGCAAGGTCTTCTGCCATTACCATTACTCTTTCATTTCCATTAACTATAAAATATCCTCCAGTGTCTTTTGGGTCACTATAATTTTTAATTAACTCTTCTTTTGACATGCCATGAGTATTGCATACCTTGCTTTTTACCATTATAGGAACTCTTCCAATTTCTACAACTTCTGAATCTACTTGTTCATCTTTTTTAACAGTTATTTCCAGAGTAATTGGAGCAGAATAAGTAAAATTTCTTAATCTTGCTTCATAAGGAAGAATTAAAGATGAGCTTCCATCAGCTTCGGTTATCTGGGGTCTTCCAACTTTTATTTTCCCAAGTGTTATTTTAAATTCTTCATTATCAATTGTTTCTGATATTTCTTCAACAATTTCTTGTATTCTTTTGTCAATAAAATTATTAAATGAAGTAATATTAGATTCAATTAATGAATGTTTTGCCAAATATCCTTTTACAATAAGGTGTTTATTATCTTTCATTTTATTTTTTAAACAACAACTCTAAAATAGATGTTGATTTTATCTTCTGTTTTTCTTTCTATTTTAATTATATCCCCTATATTACATCCTTCTGGCAATGTTGGGTCTGAAGATAGTATTTTTGGTAGTTGAGTTTTAGTTATATTTAAGTCTGATAATAGTTTTTCAGACTCTTTTTCATTAAGTTTAGAATGTTTTGGTTGAAGAATATGCATTTTAGGAATGTGAGTGTTGTAGTTTGAACACTTCGATTAAACTTTAACAACTTCTCAATGATTAAAAATAGTTAAATTTGGTTTAAAAAGTTTTCGGTTTTTATGGCTTTGCACATTAACTAAATGACTTTTTGTGCAGGATGTTTCTTTGCTATATCATTAAAATCCACCTCCAATTTTAATTCAAAAATTTCATGTATTAAAACTACTAAATTATGTGTTAAGACTTTACATAAAATCTCATTTTCCTGACTTTTTTCTGCTTTGCATCTTACAAAGTCTCCAAATTTTCTTTTAATCATAGCAAAACAAGTTTCAATATTGCTTCTTTTGTGATAATGCTCTGCAAATTTGATATAATCTTTTGTAAATAACTCAAACATTGTAGCCCACATTGGAGAACCTTTTGATTTTCCTTTTGTAATATTTTTTTTAAAAGGAATATAAGGCATTGCTCCAATTTTCTTTGCTAAGTTTAGATTTTCTCTTGAAGAATAAGCTTTGTCTGCTGAAACTTCTTTTACATTAAAGTTCTGTGCTGTATCTGTTAGTAAAGGACTAAACATGGGAGAATCTCCTGCTTTTCCTTCTGTTATCTCAACAGAAGTTATTATATTAGTTTTAACTCCACAAATAGCATGACATTTTCTCCATCCTTTCTTTTTAGAATCTTTTTGAGTTCTAATATTTAACCATCTATCAAACCTTCCAGTTCCAAAACCTGTTGAATCTATTGCAAATCTTTCTTCAACATTTCTTAATGGAAGAGAAGAAATTCCAATTAAATATTTAATAACAATATTCATTCCAGTATCATCAAAATAATTTAGAAGTGTATTAAAGTGTGGAACTTCTTTTATGTATCCTGCTCTTTTTGCAAGTTCTAAATCTGAAATTGTTCTTCTTGCAGAAGTATTAAGATAAGTTTTAATTATACAACAAAAAATCATATCTCTTAAGGATTTTCTTGGTCTACCAAAAGTATAAATTCTAGTTGGCACTAAGTTTAGAAGTTCATTAATTAACTTATAAAACATAAGTTTTTCTTTTGTTTGAGCTTCGTTATACTCTGGCCATTGTTGAGAATATCTATTACCTTTTGTTAGTCTACTATAAACAAATTGTTGGTTTTCAAGATTACTTTTCATATAGATGGTAGGTACCGAAGCTTTATATATCTTTCGGTACCGAATATGTAACTTACAAGTAGTTTCGGTACAGAAAAACTTAAATAGTCAAATTTACTAGCAAGAATATGAAAATACAAAAGCAATTATCTAAAAAAACTGAAAATAAAATATATAATAAATATGTTGTAGTTCTCCCTGAAAAACTAATAAAAGAATCTGGTTTAAAAGAAGGTGAAGATATAATTGGAAGTGCTAAGAAAGGTGAGATAAATTTAAAGAAAAAATAAAATTTAACATAAATGTATAAAGTGTGGTTGTAGAATTTTTAAAATATTTTATGATAATTTTAGTTTTATTAAAGTTATTTGTAATAGTTGTGATATGGGGGCTTTAATTGTTCCTCTAGTAATGTCAACAATTCCTTTAAAAAATATTATGTTTTGATTAATCATATAAAGATTTAAAATTAGTTGTTTCTTTAATCTAATTATGAAAAAAAGAGGGCAACTAACTATATTTATTCTTATTGCAATTATAATTATAGCAATTGTTCTTGCATACTTTTTATTTTTTAAAAAAGATTTATCTGAATATACTAATCCTGATGTTGAGAAAACCCATGTTATAATAAAAGATTGCATTGAATCAAATTTAGTTGATAGTGTGAGATTAATTGGATTACAGGGAGGTTATTTTACTCTTCCAGAAAGATATTTTGAAACAGAGTTGTCAAAAATTGCTTATGGATATTATAATAGAGAAAATACTTTAGTTTCTATTTCAAAGATGGAAAATGAAATAAATTCTTATATTGAGACAGCTTTACCTTTATGTGTTGATGAAAATAATCTTGATGATTTGAATATAGAAAAAAAAGAAGTTAATGCAAAAGCAAATATTAAGAAAAATTTAGTTTCTGTAAAAATAGATTTTCCTGTTTGTATTACTAAGGAAGAATCAACATCCTGTCTTAAAAAAGATTATTCTTCTGAAATAGAAGTAAAATTAGGGGATATACATAATATTGCGACAAAAATTATCAATCAGAAAATAAAATATCCTAATTTAATTGATTTAACTTATTTATCAAGTTTTAGTTATTCTGTTAGTATTTTGCCATATGATAATAATATTTTTATTTATTTAATAACAGATGAAGATTACGAATTAAATGAAGTGCCTTATGTTTTTAGGTTTGCAATGAAAAAATGAGAAAGATATTAGTAGCATTATTTATGATTTTTATTTTTACTGGAATTATTTCTGCAACTTTAGAAGGAGCAGCATTTGGTTTTGCTAAAGATATGTCTATGAGTTATCTTAGTTCTCAAAATCCAGTATTAGGTCAAGCAATTAGTTTTGTTATATGTCCACAATGTGCTATAACAAGTAGTGCATTAGGAGCTCTTGATCAAGTTGTTCCAGGAGCTTCACAAGCTTATGGATTTATTCAAAACCCTGAAGGTGCAGCACTTGCACTTGCAAAACAAAATGCATTCAAAGAATTAACAAAAGACCTTAATCCTAAAGAACAAATGGCTTTAAATAATATTCAAAAATTTCAGCCCTATATTAAAGAAGCGTTTGAAACAAATCCAGATGCACCTAAAGAACAACAAAAAGGAACAATTGAAATTGATGAAGATGGAAACACAATAATAAAAAATTCTAATGGAAAGACGTTTGCTAAAATTCCTCCTGGTTTTGAAGCAGTTGAAAGTGAGGAAGGATTTACATTAAAAAATAAGGAAGGAGAAAAAGACGCTGTTTTAGAAATAAAAAATTATAAAATAAGTTTAGATAAGAATACTACAATTACTTTTTCTGAGAAAGATGGAATTTCAACAATTAATCTAGAAGGACAAGGAGATTTTATTAGTGAAAAAACAATCCTTGAAGGAATAGAAGATGCAACAATAAGATTAAATGAAAATGAAGAAGTAACATTTGCAAAGTTTACTTCTGTAAGAGTGGGATTTTATGAATTTGATTATAATAATCAAAAATTTGTATTTAATACAAATACTGGTAGCAAAGTTTTATTTGATCCTGAAAAAGGAAAAATTTCTGGAGAAAATACACTCTTAAAATATAAAGATTTAAAAATAAATGGAGATGATTTTGAAGGATTACTGGATAAAGAAGGAAATTTTAAAGAGGTAAAAATTACTAATGGATTTTATCAAGATAAAATTAATAATTTAGAATATTCTTCAACAAAAGACTTTTCATTATATCTTTATGAGAAAGATATTTCAAATAAAGGCCATGCAATTTCTGTTTTTGATGGAGGAATCAAATCAAAAGGACTTGTTAAGATTGAAAATGGATTTATTTATGAAGGTTTAACTGATTCTACTATTTTTGAAAAGAAAATTGGGGGAGATTATGAACTTTTTTCAATAAATGGTAATGAAGATAGAACAAGAGCAGAAGGAGGGATTGCCACTTTTATTAAAAAAGTTAAAGTTAGAGCTTTATCTCTAAAGAAAATATCTGAAGAAGAAGTAATGATATCCTCTGTTATTTCTAGAGAGAGTGGGAAGATCAAATTTGGCATTGATGAAAATTCTTTAGGGTTGTTGGTAGAAATTGAAAAAGATCCTACAAGGTTAGCCTCAATTGAAAAAAATCTTTTAGTTGAATTAGGAGATAAAGAAGCATACTTTGGGATTAATACTGAATTGGGAATGTTATATGAGGGAAGAAATAATGTTAATCTTTTAGACTTACCAACAACTAAAGCAATCTTTGGAGAAAGAGTTGATTCAAGATTACTTACTATTAAATCTTTAGAACAAGAAAGAGATAGAATACAAGGGAGAATTGACGAATTAATGCCTAAGGAAGGAAAACTAAGTACAGTTCTTGATTTCTTTGATTATACACGTCCATCTAGATTATTAGGAGGCAATGAAGAAAAATTAAAAGAATTAGAATTATTAGGAAATGAATGGAATGAAATTAATAAAGCAATATCTGATGTTGATAGGGGGAAAAATATTAAAGGAGTTGATATTCAAAGAAATCCTCTTCTTTGGGGTTTAAAAGATACTATAACCAATCCTAATAAGGATATTTTAGAAAGACAATTTGAAATGTCTAATAAATATCTTGAAAATGATGACTCTGATGGATATTTTAATTCAGCAAAAGAGGGTTTTGATTATTACTTTAATAAAGAAGTTATTGATAAAAAAGGAAAAAGTTTGGGATCGATTTATCTAAATCCAGATGGATCTAAATCATTAACTTATAAATTAAACAAAGATCCTAATACAAGGGGGATTTTCACTAGAGAGGATTTTGTTGCCTTTTCAGAGGATCTTTCTAATGTTGAAAGAATAATAAAGAATTCTAAATCTTCAAAGGTTTTTGCATTTTATACAGGAATGGATGGTTTTAAAATAACTCAAGATAATGCTGATGAGATTCTTAAACTAGTTCAAATTGAAAAAAGGAGGCTTACTAAAATAGAATTTTTAAATTCAAACCAATTTGATTTAGCAAAAAAAGAAAGACGGAATTTTTATAATCATTTATTAAAAGAAGATGCAAAAATTGTCTTTGATTTTTTAGAACCTACAATTGCAGATGTTGTTTTTGCAGGAACAACCTTCAAAATTGCTCGGACTGGAGGAAAAATTGTTGAAAATGGTTTATTTAAATTAAATAAGGCGAAAAAAGTTTTAGGGATAGGTAGTTTTGGTACTCAAACTCATAGAACTCTTTTCCTTGCAAAAATGGATGAGCCCAATATAAGATCCCTTGATGATTTGATAAAATTAGAAGACATTAAAAGATTAGAAAAAGTAGAGATAGATGAAGTTGAATTAAATAGAATTAGTAATTTTATTCAGATGAATCCTAAGAGAGTTGTAGATATTCCTGAAGAATTTCTAGCAAAATTAGGACATGGTGAAGATGAATTTATGATTGGTCTTGACAAAATAAATAAGGGTCTTGTAAAACCAGATGATTCTTCATTTATTTCTCTTGAAAATACTGGAATTAAAATTCTTGAAGATTCTAGAGGGAATTCTATTGTAAGATATGGGAATAATCGTATTAATCTTAATGACCCCAATCTTGCTAGAAGACAAATTAATGGGAGATTTGGAGTTTTATTAGAATCAGACGGGAGAGTTGAAACAATTATGTATTATCATCCAACTTTAAACCAATACAGAGTAGATTTTTTAGAAGTATCTTCTTTACCGAGGATAGATCCTTCTATACAAAGTATTAATCAAATGTCTAGAAAAATAGATAATGTTCTAACTCAAAGTAAAAAGTATGTTGATATCCAAATAGAGGAAGGGAATTTACTTAGACTTAGGTCACAAGATCCTACTACATTTGATGAAGCAATGAAGCAAAAGTACCATAAAATTGAACCTGAAGTATCTGCTAGTAATCATGAAAATTTACTAGAAAATCATTTAACTACTCTATCAAAACAAACAGGAATTAAAGCTTCAAAGTTAGAAATTACAGTAGAAGAATTAAGCACCAAAATAAAACAAGATTTTGTGGATAAAATGCCACAAACACATACTACTACTTTCAAAAGTCTTGAAGATATTCTTAAAGTAGGAGAAATAAAAGCAAATAAAATTTCTTCAAGTAGAGATGCTATGAAGGGAGTAGCAGAAGATGTATTCTTTTTTAGGAATGATCCTGGATCAGTTATGTATGGAGATGTGATGATAGTTATGTCTAAAAATAAATTTGGTTCAGAGACCATACACCTTCCTGGAGATTTAAGGAACGGCATTCAAAAATCAATTGAATTAAGTGAAGACACTATGTCTTTTGGAACTAAAGTTAAACAAACTATGTATGAACAAGACGCAGATGAATTATTATCAGAATACATTGCGGGGGATATTATTAATAGGAAAATAACTACGGGACAATCTTTAGAGCAAATAATAGAATCTTCTATATCTAAAAAAGATATTTATAGGTATTATTTATCAAACCCAGTTTCTGGAGGGAGTTCAAGAGTAAATAATCTTAATGCAATTGGAAGAATAGAAAGTCATACATCCGGAAAAAGCATTGAAGGTGCAACAATTGTGATAGAAAGTGCAAGAGTAAGTGAGATAAAAACAATGTTAGAACAGAATGATTTACTAGGAAAAGTAAAAGTTATTGGTGTTGATGGAAAATGGGGGAAGTCACCAATTAATGTAAAAAAGGCTAAGGGAGGCTCAAACGAAGTGAGAACAAATGTTTTTTCCTATTTATCTGGAATAGAAAGAGCTGATCAATTAACAGATTTAGGAGATAATATTTATCGTCTTAAGCTTTCTCAACTACCAGATATTTCTTTAAAAATTCCAAAAACAACAAAAATTACCCCTCTCTTAGACGGGAAGAAAATAATGGAAATAAGAGAGATAAGTTCTGGTAAAGAAGTGGGAAAATATATAAAAAAGTTAAAAGAATGGCAAGAACAGGGATTAGTAACAACTATTGAAGGTGCTGAAGCTATGTTAAGAGCTACACCTTAAAAAATCAATAACCTCTAAAAAGAGTATATTTATATACTATATTTTTTCTAAAATTTTATATAAAATGAAAAAATTAGAACATATAATGAAGGAATTAAAACCAAAATTTCAGAATGTAATTAGAGGAAACTATAATTCTGATGGTTCATTTATTAATCGTTTAGGAAGAATATGTAATGAAAATGGATATTGTATTGAAAAGAAATCATCAGATAACCCTGAAGTTATTTTGATTGGAGATTATCATCCTAATAATATTATTTGGTTTTCAGATAATATTGAAGATATATTGTTAAATTCTGTTGAAAAAGGAGATACAATTTTAATGGAAGGTGAAGAAGGTAAAGTTATCTATCCATTATTCAATATGCTTAATTTACCTGTAAGCAATATTATTAAAGAATTAGAAAAGAAAAATGTAAATTTAATTTTCAATGATTCTTTTGAATTATTACAAAGACAAAAGATTGTAAGGAATGTTATGCAAGAAACATATAATAAAGAAAAAATTAAAGAGAATAAAGAATCTAACGAAGAAAATCAAAAAATTATGGAGCAAAGAGATAAAAATTTTATTGATGGTCCATTTGGAATAACCAAATATAAAAGAAAAAAATATCAATTAGTAGGTTTAACCCATATTACCAATATAGTAAATCTTTTGAATAAATCAGATATAAGTTATGCAGTAATTTGCCCTAAAGAATTGCCTTCTAATGATATTATACAATCTTATTTAAGAGCAGTAGATAATTTAAGGAAGGGAACAAAAACAGAAAAAGTTGAAGCAATAAAAACAATAAAAGATGTTCCAATTAGATATTCTTATAATCAGTTGCATAATACTCTGAATGACTTAAGTGGAAGAGTAATAAAATATGCTTCACAAGCTCTTGGAAAAATGGGAGATTCAAAATCACTAGATTTCTTAATATCTAAAAAGAACCATCAAGATAAATTAACAAAATGGACAATTCATAAAGCTATATCACAATTTAAGGATAAAAAGATAGAAGATTTAGCTTCTGATTATTTATCTTCTGAAAATAGAGATGATTGGGTTAATGCAACTTTATTATTACACGAGGCTGATTCATTTAATAACTTGAGTAAGATTTATAACGGGTTACAATCAGATGATCCATTTATTAGGTCTTTGGCTATTAATTTAATAGGAAGATTAAATAATAATCTTGATACAAATGACATTACTCCTTATTTTAATGATGAACATCCAGCAGTTAGAGAAGAAGCGATAAGATTAATTTCTAAACTCGATCCAGAATTAATACATTCTGTGAATTGGTCTAATGAATCAGATCAATATATTTTAAATTTTGTTAATAGAATTCAAAATAAGTCTCATAATTTATTAAGAATTAAGAAAGATAAAAATAAAATAAAAGGATCTATATATGGGGTAATTATTGGTGATGCGATTGGTGCTCCAATTGAAGGAATGCCTATTCACTTAATTAAACAAAAATATGGAAAAGTAACAAGTTTTGTTTCACAGAACTCACGAAAAAAACCCAAGCCTTTAGGAAGTTATACAGATGATTCTGAACTGACTTTAAAGATTATGGAATCAATTTCTTCTGAGTTTAGTATTAATCCATATGGTATTTCAAAAAGATTTGCGAAGATTGGAAAAGATATAGACAATGATTTTAATAGGAATATTGGTTATGGTTTTATGACCTTGATGGCTTTTAGAAAATTGTATACTGGTGTAAACTGGAGATTTACAGGGAACAATTCTTCTGGATGTGGTGCAGCAATGAGAGTTGCCCCAATATCTGCAGTTAGTGACAATTTAAAAGAAGATTTAATATTACAATCAAAGATAACTCATACAGATCCGTTAGCAATTGGAGGGGCTTTGGCTGTAGGATATGCAATAGAAAAGGCATATAATTTACCAAAAAACTTTGATAGAAAAAATTTTATTCGGGAAGTTGGAGAGTATGTAAAACCCATCTCTTTAAGATTAGCTAAAGAAATAATATATCTTAATTACTCAATTAATCAAGAACCATCAGAAATTTTAAATCAATTTCCAATAACTGATCCAGAACCAAAAAGAAAAGGAAAAGGAACTTTGGGCACAGTTCCTATGGCTCTTTATTCTTTTTTAAGAAGTCCATCTAATTTTGAAGAGACTTTAATTACATCAATTAATCATTCTGGAGATTCTGATTCTGTAGGTGCAATGGCAGGGGCAATTAGTGGAGCATATAATGGATATGATAATATTCCCAAAAGGTTTATTAGCGGATTATATGAAAAAGAAAAAATTAAAACAAGCATTAATAATTTTTTATCATTTAAAAATAACAAAATATGAACCTTTATAAAGCCTAAAAATCCAAGATTATTAAGAAAAAAACAAAGGAAAAAATAAGATGAACAACAACTATAAAATAATTGTAGAAAAAGATGAACAAGGAAATTATCATGAAAAAATATCTGTAAACGAAGAACCTTTAAAATACTCTGAATGTCATTCTATTTTAAGGGAATATATACAAGATTTTTCAGATAAAGTAACACAAATAAAAGGAATAGCACGAATTGCCTTAGAAATTTCAACCGAAAGAGACTTACATTAGAAAAATTGTTCTGTTCTTTTTATTCTTAATTCTTCTTTTTTGTATCTTTTTCTGGAATTACTCCTACATATTTTGAATATTTCTTGTCCCCTATTTTTCTGCTCATCTGTTTTTGTAATTTTGACATGAAAGAGTTAGGTACCAATGCTTTATAAATATTTTGACTTTTTAAACAAAGTAATACTATTAAAAACATTTATAAAAAATAATCTAATCTATTTTTTATGTTTAATGAGGAAGAGAAAAAAAGAATATTCGATCAGGTTATGAAAATTTTGGTCAATCCCGAAATAGAAGCGAGAATAAAAGAGGGTTGGTTAAAAAAAGGTACTGAGATTAGTAGAGTACAAATACTCTTCTTCCCCAACTCAAAACCTAAGATTAGATTTAATGAACGTGTAAAGGTTATAGGCAAGGTTAAATCAAGTGGGAGAATAATTAAAGGAGAGGAAATTAAAATAACACTAGAAAATCTTGAAGGAATTGAAGTTGAATGTCCTCCAAACTGCGGATACATTGCTTTAATTAATTTATTTGGTAGGTGGTTTGTGGTATTTGATGCAAGACAATACAAAAAAAAGATTGCCAAATTTATTGAGAAATCTAAGGAATTTTATGAAAGTGCTAAGGATGATTTAAAAAATGGTCGATTAAGTCCTTTCTTCGAGAATTGTTGGGGATCTGCAGAACTATCTTCAGTATGTCATTTCTTAGCTTTAGGGCAAGAATATGGAAATCATACTTCAAACATAGAAAAATTTGGAAAGTGGGCCGAATTAGGTAATATGAACAATGAACACTGCAAGATTTTATCTAAGTTAAACGTATTAAGAAAGTCTGCAAGATATGGAAATTCTGCAGATTTCAAGAGAGAAGACCCTCAAAGATTTTTAAAGTCTGTAGAAGAAATGATAGAAGAAGCAGGGAAATTAATTAGATATTAATTTATAGACTTTTTGTGCAGACTACTTTCCGAAGAGACTTATTGTGCAAAGCCGGTTTTTATGAGTAAATGGCCCCGAAGGGATTTGAACCCTCGAC